>DYKK01000020.1 GCA_020722625.1 Anaeromyxobacter dehalogenans | reverse complement strand
CCACGAAGCCACCAGGTCGCGCTCTTCCAAGGCGGCAACGTTGACAGCGATGGAATCCACTCCCGATACTCAACGAGGAGGTCGTCTCCACCGGATGGACCCGACGTGAACACGACCCGCTTGTGGCTCATCGAGTTCGTCACCTCGCTCCGGCAGCGCACCGACCGGGCCATGCTGTTCCCGTTCTGGAAGGGATGGGCGGAAGACCACGGGGTCGAGACCAGGTGGCTCTGCGTCGGGGGGCGGCACGAGGTCGCGGCCGACGGCCGGGGACACTACGACGCGGTCGCGGTCCTGGACGCGCAAGACGAGCGGGCGCTCGCGGGGGAGATCGAACAGGGGCGGCCGACCCACCTCCTTCTGAACGAGAACCCGGGCGAATCCCTGGATCGGGCGATCCGGGACGCGGCGCCGGACGCCTTGGTCGCCTCCCTGTCCCGCATCGCCGGGACCTGCCGGCCCTTCGTGGACGTGATGGAGGAATGCCTGCGCGGCGACCGGGCCCCGTCCGGGTGGAGGCGCGACCGCTCCTTCGCGGCGATTGACCTCCTGTATCGGGACGGCTGGTTCGCCCGCTGGCTCGGGGTCCCCGCTCGCGCGAGGGGGGGCGACGGCCGCGGTCGCCGGGTCGCGGACCGGGCCGCGCCCCGCTACGACGCGGAGATGTTCAACGAGGCCGCGGTGCGGCTGGAACCGATGATCCGCATCGTCGGTGGCGTCTTCTGCGACTACCGCCGCCCGGTCCGCGCCAACGAGGTCTATCGGGACGTGGACCTGTCCGGGTGCAGCCGGGACCACGGATGTGCCTTCTGCCCCGTGCGCTCGCCGCCCATCACCGGCAGGGACCGCGACCCGGTCGGGGTCGCCATCCGCCAGTTCGAGGTCCTCGTCCGCGGGGGAAAGCGGGTCCCGAGGGACCTGGGGCACTACGACCTCCACGACATCCGGCTGTTCCGTCGGGTGGACGAGTTCGCGAAGAGGGTCTGTGCTCTGAAAATACCTCCTTCGACGTTCTGTTTCTCGCCCCGGATCGACCATGTCCTGAAGGCCGGAAGGCGACTGGAGACCGCGCTCGAACTCTTCGCCGAGGCCGGGCACACCCTCCGGCTCTTCCGCATCGGGGCCGAGTCCTTCTCGGAGATTCAGCAGGCACGCTTCAACAAGGGGATCTCGCGAAGCCAGATCGAGGCGGTGCTGGCGCTGACCCGGGACCTGGAACGGCGCTGGCCCAAGACCTTCCAGTGCACCCAGCCGCTCGCGTTCATCACCTTCACGCCGTGGACCACCCTGGAGGAGGTCCGTGCGACCCTGGCCGAGGCGCGGCGATGGGGGCTTCCCCCTCGCGGGCGGTGGCTCTACTCGACCCTGGAACTGGATCGGGACGCCCCGATCACCGCGCTCGCGATGCGCGACGGGGACATCCTGTGCGACGACTGGGACGACGCGGCCCTCCGGTACGCGACCTCGGTGGTCGGGACGTTCCGGGAGGGTCAGGCCGCGTGGCGGTTCCGGGACCCGCGCGTGGCCGTGTTCCACGCGATCCTGGTCCGCCTGTGCGCGGCGGTCGAACGCGACTTTCCCGACCGGGTCTTCGACGGGGACGCCCTGTACGGACGCATCCGCGACTGGGTGCGGTCCGAGGGCGCGGGCACCGTCGAACCCCTCGATTTTGCGGAGCAACTTCTTGAGGTCATGGCGAGCGCCCCTCCCCCCTGGGACCGGGATGCCCTCGCCCGCGAGACCCTGGCCCGCCTCGTCCGGGTGGGCCGCGCGGGGCCGCCGGTCCGCGAGCGCCTCCTGTGGCTCCTGCGCGAGGTCACGAACCGGTGGCCCGGCGCGGTCCCGGACACCCGCGTCGAGGACGTCGTGATGGAGGAGACGGCGAGCGCCGTCTTCCGCCTGAACATCCGGGGGGAGCGATGCGTCCTGCGCGTGGCCCCGGCCGGGTCTCGCGCGACCGCGGACGTCGAGTCCCGCCGATTCCTGGGGGTCGTCGAGGAGCCGGGCTCGTTCGAGCGCCCCCAGGTCCTCGCGCGCATGTCCCGCCTCCTGCGCCTCCTGGACGTGCTCGTACCCCGCCATGCCCCCGGTTTCCTGGGCGTGGGGGGCGAATGTTCCGACCGACCACGCCCGCCGGCTCGATCTCGGAAGAAAGACGGAACACCTTGATTTGTCGCGGTCTCGTGCCAGCCGCGACTTGGAAGTCGCGGCCCCAAGGTGGTGAAATGAAACGAAGCAGATGTCATGTATATTCGAAGAATTGCGGCAATTGACGGCGTATTTGGGCCGAGACGACGAGGTGGACGCGTCCGGGAGGATGTGTTAGAAAACCATCTGATGCGTCGCCGGGGAACCATCACCGCCACGAGATCGCGGGTCATCGCCGCGGGGGTCGCCGTGCTGTGTGTGATCGAAGCCCCCTTTGCGGCCGCCCAGGTCTCCGAGGGGACCAAGCCGACCTGCCGCCCGAGGAGCATCGTGGTCGTGCCGGTGGCGACCCCCTCCCGGAACGCCGCGGAGTTCGAGCACGCCCTGGGCTCGGCCCTGGCCCGCCACGGGTGCTTCCGGACGGTGGACGTGGTGGACTTCCTCGAGGCCGGGATGGGCGAGGGCCAGGCGCGGCTCGAGACCGCGCGCGATGCGGCGGACGCCGGGACGCGGGAGTTCCTCTCGATGCGGCTGGCGGAGGCCCGGGCCCTCCTCGCGGAGGCCGTGGCCGCCTACACGGACGGGTTCGCCTACCTGTCCTACGAGGGACCGTTTGTGGACGCCCTGATGACCCTGGGGGCGTGCGAGGCCGCCCTGTCCAACCCCGGCGCGGCGGTCGAGGCCTTCCGGCTCGCACGGACCCTGAAGCCCGACGTCGCCCCGGACGAGTACTCGGCGCTTCCCGAGGTCGCGCGGGCGTTCCAGCAGGCCGGGGCCGAGGCGGGGGGGGGCGCCTTCGGAGCCTTGATCGTGGACTCCAGGCCGCAGGGCGTGGAAGCCCTCCTGGACGGACGGCGGTTCCTGGGGGTGACGCCGCTCGACGTGCCCGATGTCCCCGCGGGGCCCCATCTTGTGGTCCTGCGCAGGCCCGGTTACGTCCGCAGGACGGTTCGCGTGGATGTGCCGGCCGGGGGGACCGCGGCGGTGTCCGGGGACGAGGGCGCGCTCGACGAGGCCCGACGCAAGCCCCTGTACGACATGGCGATGCGCAAACTCGCCGAGGCGGGGGAGGCCACGGCCATCGAGGACGTCAAGGCCTTGTTCCTGGCGGACCTGGCGCTCGTGGTCCGCGTGGACGAGTCCGCGCGGGGCATGTCCGCGCGAGCGACCCTGTGGGACCTCGCGACCATGCAGCGGGTCTTCGAGGGCTCGGAGCCCCGCGAAGGCGTCGTGTCGGTCCTGGGAGCCGGCGCCGCCGAGGCCCTGGCGAACGCGGCCCTGGCCGTGGTCGAGGAGCGGGCGGAGGTCCGGGAATCCGGCGCGGCCACGTATCGGGCGCGCGCCTCGGGGGGGATCTGGTCGCGCTGGTGGTTCTGGACCGCGGTGGGCGCGGTGGTGCTGGGCGGGGTGACGGCCACCGTGCTCCTGACCCGGCCGAAGGAGAAGGCGCCGGGCCTCCCGCGGGACGGCAACGGGGCCGTGATCATCCGTTTCTGACGAGACCGGAGGGAAGGGGACGATGACGCGAGCGACCATCCTCGGGGCGGCGATGTGCCTGGTCCCCGGGGCGGCCGTCGCCCAGGTCGAGGCCGTGGACCTGTTCCGGACCGGGGCGCAGCAACTGGCGACCGGCCAGGTGGACCAGGCGATCCAGTCGTTCGAGAAGGGCGTGGCCCTGAAGCCGGACGCGAAGGAGGGGTGGTACAACCTCGGGATCGCCTACGGGCGCAAGCGCCTGTTCGCGAAGGAGGTCGAGGCGTACCAGAAGGCGCTGGGACTCGACCCGAACTACGTGAACGCCCTGCACAACCTCGGGCTCGCCCTGCGGGACCTCGGCCGGCGGGAGCGCGCGGTCGAGGCCCTGGCCAAGGCGGGGACGCTCGACCCGGGCGCGTCCGACGCCTGGAACAACCTCGGGGTCCTGCGCCTGGAGACGGGGGACCTGGAGGGGGCCGTGGCCGCGTTCCAGAAGGCGGCGGAAGCGGACGCGACGTCGGCGGACCCGTGGTTCAACCTGGCCATCGCCCAGATGAAGGCCGCCGAAAAGGAAACGGCGTCCGAGCGACAGGAGCCGAAACTCCGGGAGGCCGTGCGCGCCTGCGACGAGGCCCTGGCGCGGAACCCGAAGCACTACCACGCCGCGTACAACAAGGGGGTCGCTCTTCACCGCCTCGGGGAGCGCGAGGGCGAGGTCGCGGCCTACCGAGCGGCGCTGGAGGTCCGGCCGGACTACGCGGAGGCATTGTTCAACCTCGGGGCGGCCTTGAGCGCCCTCCAGCGGAACGACGACGCCCTGAAGGCCTGGGAGGACTACGTCCGGGCGGCGTCGGGTGACCCGAACGAGCGCCCGTTCGTGGAGGCGGCTCGCAAGGAGATTGACCGCCTGAAAGGCCGATGACGGCGGTTCGATTCCGGGGCTCAATCGTTCCGTCGGGTGGATTGCGAATTCCCGTTGTGCTAGATTCTGAACTGTCCGAATGCCGCAGACGCCGGGGGGTGGACCATGAAGCGCCGATGCACGACGGATCGATGGGTGGGGACGCTGGTGATCCTCACGGGGGCCACGGTCGCGTGGGGATGCGGCGGAGGGGGAGGAGGACCGACTTCGGCCGACACCGTGGATGCCGCGGACGTGCCGGGTGACGACGCGCCCGCGCCGCCGGACGTGCCGGATGTCCCGGCACCGCCGGACCTGCCGCCACCCGACGTCCCCGAGGTCCCGGACACCGCCGAAGACGCGGACGTCCCCTTCGTCTGCCAGTCGGACGAGGACTGCCAGGACCACCCGGTCGGGCAGTGCCAGAAGCCGAAGTGCGAGAAGGCCACGGGCGAGTGCGGGTTCGAGTGGGACACGACGTGCGCCCTGGACATGCTCTTCCTGTCCGAGGGGTTCGAGGACGGCCTGCCCGAAGGCTGGACCGTGGACGACACCCAGCCGACCGATCTTGTGACGTGGACGGTGGACGACCACCGCAAGGCCTTCGGAGACCACAGCCTGTATCTTGGAAACCCGAAGTGCCACACGTACTACAACGGGGAACTGGGCGACAACTGCAAGCCCGTCGAGGGGGGAATCCCGGCGAGCCTCGTCCGCGTCTCCGTCACGACCCCGATGATTGCGATCCCGCCCACGCAGGGCACCAAGGTCGTGACGTTCTATCTTTGGCTCGATTCCGAGCCGCTGATCCCGGCGCTCCCGGAGCAGCCGGACCAGTTCCGGGTCCTGGCCGTCGCGGGCGAGAACACGACGATGCTCTTCACCTCGGTGGACATCGCCAAGACCACGAACGGAGCGTTCGCGTTCGTGGCCGCGAACCTGAACCAGTTCACGGGCCAGGAGGTCCAGTTGCGGTTCACCTTCGACACCCTCGACGGGAACAACAACCTCTTCGAGGGGGTCTATCTCGACGAGGTCCGCGTCTTTTCGATGGCCGCACCCCAGACCTGCCAGGAGGGGGACTCGTGCGGGGACGACGGGAACGTGTGCACGGACGACGCGTGCTCCGTGTTCGCGAACGCGGCCCCCAACGGGTACTGCGCGCACCCGACGATCCCGACGTGCGTCAAGCCCGAGTGCACGGCGGCCACCGTGGCGCAGGACTGCCCGGACGCGGGGGAGTGCGAGCAGGCGACGTGCGTGGACGGGCACTGCGTGTACGAGACCCTGCCGGACTGTTGCAAGACGGAGACGCTGTTCTCGGCGACCTTCGACGACGGATCGCTCGACGGATTCCAGGTCTATTCGTACCAGGGCCAGGCCAAGGTGAAGTGGCAGGTGTCCGGGGCGCGGCACACGTCCGGGGGCTACTCCCTGTACTACGGCGATACGGTCGCGAAGACCTACGACACCGGAGACCAGTTCAACTTCGGGGAGGCCACGAGTCCGGCCCTCGACCTGCCGCCGGGCGGGTGGGTCTTCCTGACGTTCGACCTTTTCCTGTCCACGGAATTCGATGACACGCTCCCCGAGGAGTACTACAACCCGCTCGGGATTGACTTCTTCGAGGTCCTGGTGGTCGAGGACCTCGGCAATCCCTCCCAGGAAAAGAGGACGACCGTCTGGTCGTCGCACAACGTGCTCGGGACCACGAACGGGCAGTTCGTGCCCGTGGGCGTGGACCTGTCGGACTTCGCCGGCCAGACGGTGTGGCTCAGGTTCAAGTTCGACACGTCGGACGAGGTCAACAACGAGTACGAGGGCGTTTACGTGGACAACGTGCACATCGAGTGGTCCACCGCGGGCGAGGGGTGCCCGCCGCGCCGGAACTGCATGACGGCCCACGACTGCGGGGTGGACGGGGTCTGCCGCACCGGGGACTGCGTGGACAGCGTCTGCGACGTCGTCCAGGTCGGCGTGCCTCCCGAGTGCTGCGCGACGCAGCAGGATTGTGACGACGGCGACCCGTGCACTGCGGACGGCTGCGTTGCCCACAAGTGCCACAACGAGTTCGTCGAGGGGCCGGGATGCTGCGCCCCCGAGACGGTGAAGACCTTTGATTTCGACGCGATCCCGCTGGAGGGGTTCCAGGTGGTGGACGACGGGACGGACGTGAAGTGGCAGACGACGACCGCGGAGGTCCACTCGCCGCCGAACGCCCTGTACTTCGGAAACGGGACGAACTACGATAATGGCGGGGTGGCCAAGGGGAGCGCCCTGTCCCCGGCCGTCACCCTGCCGCAGGTGCCGCCCGAGGGCAAGATCCACCTGTCCTTCTTCCTGTATCTCGACGTGGACAAGAACCTGCTGTTCGACCGGTTCACGGTGGAGGTCGTGGACGGGGACCAGTCCACCCCGGTGTTTTCCAAGGACAACGTGCCGGAACTCGCTTACGCGACCTGGTTCGAGGCCACCGCCATTGACCTGACCGCCTTCAAGGGCCGGTCCGTCAAACTGCGGTTCTCATTCGATTCCGTGGACCACGTCCTCAACGAAGGGTTCGGAGTGGTGGTGGACGACATCGCCATCCGGAAGGTTTGCTTGCTGCCTTGACTTCCCGCGCGGGGGTCCACTATTCTCGCTCGGAACGGTCCGGCGGATGGCTTGGCTCGGGGAGACCTCACGATGAAAAGACGGTCGGTCCTCTGCTTGGGATGGGTGCTCGCGCTGGCGGCCTGCGACCACGGCCCGGCCTTCCCGGGCGCGCCGGGGGAGGACCCCGAGGGCGGCACCCTGGGGTTCGTCGTGTCGGCCCAGCAGGGCTCCTGCCCCGGGGGCGCGGTCAATCCGTTCGATGACCTGGCGAGGGTCCTGATCCAGGTGACCGAGCGCGACGACGACTTCGCGGTCGTCGCCTCGAAGGAGTTCGCGGTCGGGTCGGGCACGACCGCGGTTTCCCTGATGGTTCCGGTCGGAAACGACTACACGGTGACCCTCCAGGGGTTCGGGCGCTACGACGGGACCACGCCGTCCTGGTACGCGCGCCGCCGGGACGTGGACGTGCAGCAGGGGAGCGACAATCCCCCGCTCGAGATGGTGCTGGCCCGATACAAGGGCTTCACGTGCATCACGCCGCACGTGAACCTCACGGAGCGCATGTTCCCGGCGGTCGTGGACCTCGGGGACGGCCGGGTCCTGATCGCGGGCGGGTTCACGCAGGCCACCCCGACCGGGGCCGGGAGCGACAAGGTCGTCCTGGACGGGGCGTCCAAACTGGCCTTCGTCTATGACACGCGCAAGGGGACCCTCGCCCAGACCGCGACCGCGATGAACGACGGCCGCGCGGCCGCGGGCGGGGTCTTCGTCCCCCTCGAGGACGGCAAGGCCCTGATCTTCGGCGGCGCCTCGAAGATGACCGTCCAGGTCCGAGGTGATTTCGAGATGTTCGTGGACCCGGCCGACGCGCTGGCCACGTACGAGGTCTTCGACACGAAGACGCTCTCGTTCGAAGCGGTCCCGGAGGGCCAGGAGCGCAAGATGACGATGGCCCGGGTCTGGCCGGCCACGCTGCTGCTCGGCGAGAACTCGGTCCTCGTGGCCGGGTCCGGCGCGTGGCCCGGGTCCACGGGGGGCACGACCGGGGACCCCCGCCGGGCCGACCTGTGGCTCCCGGCCACCGGGATCACGGACCGCGGGGCCGCGAGCGATCAGATGAACGCGGAACACTTCGCCCCGGCGATCGCGCCGCTCGACGACGTGGACGGCCGGGTCCGGGCCGTGTTCTTCGGGGGGACCACGGACGGCGCGGCGGTTTTTGAGGTCTATACGGAGCCGTCCTCCAAGGAGGTGGCCGGTTCCTTTGTGCCGTTGGGCAAGGGGAGCATCGCGAAACTGCCGTTCCTCGCATCGCTGTCACCGCTCACGGAGGTTGGGGCGGCGGGTGACGTGCGGTTTCTGGCCGCGGGAGGCGTGGTCAAGGACGGAACGAGGTACGTCGCGGGGGCGACCGCGTACGTCGTGACGGTGAGCCGCGGGGACAACGTCGTGTCTCTGGCGGAAACCAAGGCCGTGGAGACCCCGTGCGCGAAGCGGTTCTTCCACGCGGCGGCCGACACGGAGCGTCCCGGGCGCGTCACCCTGCTCGGCGGGTTCACCGCGGCGGCGCAGGACCCGGGCGGGATGACCTGCTTCTTCGACGTGGCTCGGTACGACGCGGCGTTGACCGCGGGGTCCCCCCTCGACGGGGCCTTCTGGCAGCCGTCGGCCGGGGAGGAGGTCTTCGCGGACCGGGCCGGGCACGGGGCCGTCCGCCTGGACGACGACACGGTCTTGCTCGTGGGAGGCATGGAGACGACCGCGGGGGCGCTCAACGGTGATCGGGGCGCCCTGCTCGAGGTCTATGCGCCCCCGACGGTCCAGTTCGCGCCGTAGGGGCCGGGCATCCGCGGGTGCGCGGGAGCGGAAACGACATGGAGGACTCGATGAGGCCTTCCCTGCATCGGAAGAAGTGGTTTCCGGGGGTCTGTCTGGCGCTGGTCGCGGCCCTGGTCGGGGGCGACCTCGCCGGGGTGGCCGGAGGGGTCGCGTGGGCCCAGGAGGCCCAGGGTCCCCGCCGCCTCGCCCTGTTCGTGGTCCCGAAATCGCGGTCCGACGAGACCGCGGCCCTGCTCCTGAAGGGGCTGTTCCGCACGCTTGCGGACCGCCTGCAGGCGGCGGGCATCGAGCGGGCCGCGACCTCCCCGGTCGAGGACCCCGGGGCCCTCGCCCGGGTCCGGGCGGGCGTGGAGGACGGCCGGAAGGCCCTGAACGCGAACCGGTGGGCGGAGGCCCTGAAGGCGTTCACCGAGGCCGAACAAGGACTTCAAGGTGCGCTCGGGGTCGCGGACCGCGCCCTGGTGGCGCGGGTGTACAAGGGGCTGGGCGCGGCCCTGGCCGGGCTCAATCGGCTCGACGAGGCGAGGCGGGCCATGCACCGCTCGCTCGCGGTCTATCCGAATCAGGACGCCGCCTCGTACGCGTACAGCCTGGACACGCGCAACCTCTTCTCGCAGGTCCAGCGGGAGGTCCAGGACCTCCCGAACGGTGCCCTCGTGGTCTCCACGACCCCGGAGGCCGCGGAGGTCTATGTGGACTACGAGTTCCGCGGGTTCAGCCCGGTGCGGGTCGCGGGCCTCACGGCGGGGGACCACCTGGTGACTGCGTGGCTGGAGGGCCACCAGGTCTTCGCCTCCTTCGCGACGGTCCAGGGGGGCGCGGACGACCGGGTGGATGCGGACTTGAAGACGACCTCGGCCACCACGGCCATCCGGACCAACATCGCCGTCGCCCTTCGCGCGATGGACAAGGGGCGTCCGGTGGACGACGCCGCGGCGGGCCTGGCCGCGGCCACGGATGCGACGGACGTCGTGTTCCTGCGGGTCGCCCAGGCGCCCGGCGGGTTCGCCCTCGCGGGGTTCCACCGGGGACCGGCCGGCGTGAAACCGGTCCAGGCGACGCTTCAGCGCGATGCCACCCTCGTCCAGTCCGCGCAGGCGCTTTTCGGGGACACGGTCGGCACCGCCGTGCCCGAGGAGGCGGTCCTGGCCCCTCTCGACGCGCCGGCGGTCGCGATGCCGGGACCGGCCGGGGAGGTGGGGGTCCCCCTCGGGGGCGAGGGCGAGGAGTACGTCATTGACCCGAACTCCCCGATCTTCAAGGACACGGCGAAGAAGCCCGAGGAGGCGGGGATCGTGACCCGGTGGTGGTTCTGGACCGCCATCGGCGCCGTCGTGGGCGGGGCCGTGGCCCTCGGGGTGGTGCTCGGACGCAAGTCCAGCGAGGCCGGGAGCCCCGAGGGGAAGGTCCAGATCCTGTTACACCAGGCCCCTTGACCCCCCGCCCGACCCCGGCGCGCCCTGCGGAATCCTGCGGTGGTCCTCGAGGAACTTGCGGATCCCGGCGTCCGTCAGGGGGTGCTCGAACAGTTTCAGGACCACGCCGAACGGAATGGTCGCGACGTCCGCGCCCAGCATGGCCGCGCGGAGCACGTGCATCGGGTGCCGCACCGACGCGACGATCACCTCGGTATCGAAATCGTACTGGTCGTAGATGGTCAGGATCTCCTCGATCAGCGCCATCCCGTCCGAGGACACGTCGTCCAGCCGCCCGATGAAGGGGCTGACGTAGGTGGCCCCGGCCTTGGCGGCCAGGAGGGCCTGGGTCGCCGAGAAGACGAGCGTGACGTTCGTGCGGATCCCCGCCTCGACGCAACGCCGGACCGCGACCAGGCCCGCCGGGGTCATGGGGATCTTCACCACGACCTTCTCGGGGTTCCGGGCCGACAGGGCCCGCGCCTCCTCGAACAGCCCGTCCGCGTCCTCGGAAACGGCCTCCAGGCTGACCGGGCCGGGGACCACGGCGAGGAGGTCCCGGATCACCTCGTCGTGAGGGCGACCGGTCTGCGCCACCAGGGTCGGGTTCGTGGTGACGCCGTCGCACACGCCCATGGCGACGGCCTGTCTCACCTCCTCGATCCTCGCGCTGTCAATGAAGAATTTCACGGCTTCGCCTCCCTGCCGGTCACGAGACGGCGCGCATTCTACGACCAGCCCCGCGCCTTGACAATCCATTGGGCCGCAATGAGAATCGCATCGAGACGTGGCGGACCCCACGCCCGGGAGAGGTGATGTCCCAGGGAGCGCCGCAATCCTCCGGGCGACCCCGGCAGTTCGGGAAGTACCTGCTGCTCGAGAAGATCGGCTCGGGCGGGATGGCCGAGATCTTCAAGGCCGTGGTCCAGGGGGCCGAGGACTTCCGCAAGGTCCTCGTGATCAAACGCATCCTCCTGCCGTATTCGAAGGACCCTTCCTTCGTGAAGATGTTCGTGGACGAGGCCAAGATCACGGCCCCGTTGCAACATGCGAACGTCGTCGCGATCCACGAGTTCGACCAGGTTGACGGCCAGTACTACCTCGCGATGGAGTATGTCCACGGCCGAGACCTCCAGCAGGTCATGGCCCGCGCGAACCGGCTGGGCCGGCAGATCCCGACCTCCATCGCCCTGTACGTGGCCGGAGAGGTCTGCAAGGCGCTGTGGTACGCCTACAACGCGCGCGACCCGTACGGGAACCCGCTGCGCATCATCCATCGGGACGTGTCGCCCAGCAACATCCTCGTGTCCTACGACGGCGAGGTGAAGGTCACGGACTTCGGGGTGGCCCGCGCCGCCACGTCCCGCGAGGCGGGCGGGTCCGTGCTCAAGGGGAAACTCGGCTACATGTCCCCCGAGCAGGTGGTCGGCCGGGACCTGGACCACCGATCGGACCTGTTCTCGCTCGGCATCATCCTGTTCGAGTGCCTGACGCTGAAGCGCCTGTTCCTGGGGCGGACCGACCTCCAGACCCTGATCAACATCCGCGATGCCGACCTGGAGCGGAGGCTCGCCCGCCACCCCGAGATCCCGGCTCCGGTGCAGGCGATCCTGCGCAAGGCCCTGGCGCGCGACCCGGAACGCCGCTACGTCAACGCCCAGGGATTCCTGGCCGAGATCCAGGACCATCTCTTCAGCACGGGCAAGCGGGTGGGGTCGGACTCCGTGGCCGCGCTGATGCACGACCTCTTCTCCGAAGAAGCGGAGGCCGAGATCCTCCCCCTCGACATCGAGGAACTCTCCGAGGTGCGCCAGACCCGGACCGGGCAGATCAGGGTCGCGCCCCCTCCGGCGGAGCCGGCGGCGGAGGACGCGGCCCTGCCGGCCGAGGAGGAGAAGGGCGCGCAGACCCCACCGGGAGTGACGGCGGGGGAGGCGGCCATCCTCCCGAGGGAGGAGAACGGGGCCGGACTGGAGGTCACGAAGCCGAGTTCCCGGTTCATCCCGTCGCGGTCCGTCTTCTACCTCCAGGACGGCGAGGGCGGGCGGTTCGGCCCGGTCACCTTCGCGAACCTGTTGAGCCTGATCAAGAGCCACGCGGTCGGCGAAGACGAACTCTGCTCAGTGGACGGGGGACCCTGGGTCAAACTGCGCGAGGTCGCGGCCGTCCGCGAGCAGTTCCAGGTGGACCGCGAAGGGACGGAGCGCCGCAAGGTCCTGGTCGAGGGGACGATCCAGCCCGAGAACCTGGTGAACCTGATCTTCGACGTGTCCCGGAAGAAGAGGCTGTCCGGGGTGCTGGTCTTCAAGCTCGGTTCCAGGCAGAAGGAGGTCTTCTTCCGGGACGGGCGGCCCCGGTACATCTCGTCGAACCTGCGACAGGAACTCCTCGGCGAGTTCCTGATCCGGCGGGGTCTCGTGACGCGCGAGCAGATCGAGGAGGCCATCCGGACCACGAGGGACGAGAAGTTCCGGCTGGGGGACGCCCTGATGGCGCGTGGGTTCGTGACCGCGCACGACCTCGCCAGCCTGCTCGAGTGGCAGTTCCACGAGCGGTTCATGGACCTGTTTCGGTGGAACCGAGGGTGGTACGGCCTGTTCGAAGGCGCGGAATCCCCGCCGAGCGCGGTCGCCTTCGACCTCGACCCGATGCCCGCCCTGGCCGAGGCCGTGCGGTCGGTGGTCCCGATGGACCTCATCCAGTCGGTCCTGGACGACAAGCGCGACCACCGGCTCCTGCGGTCCGAGACGCCGCGGGTGCAGGTGACCGAGTTCCACCTCCTGCCGAGGGAGATGCGAGTCGTTCACCTCCTCGACTCCTACCCCTCGCTGTCCGAGGTCCTCGGGCACCTCCCGCCGAGGCCGGAGGCCCAGGACCTGGCGTGGCGCGTCGTCTATCTCCTGCTCCAGACCGAGGTCTATCGCTTCCGGGTCCAGAAGGGCGGCCGGTAGTCTCGGGATTCTATGCGAGTTCGATGAAACCCGAGCGCGCGAGGTGCGCCAGGGCCACCAGGCCGCGCACGTCGCCGAGTTTCGACAGGCGGATCACGTCTCGCACGGTCCGCTGGCCGTCCACGAGCCGCAGGATGTCCATCACCGTGGCCGCATCGGGCGTGGGGATCTTGATCGGGTGGTCGTTGCGCAGGGGGACCGGGATCCGGTCGAGTGATCCGAAATATTCTTCGTATATTCGTTTCAAGGTGGATTCGTTCCGCTCGAGGAAGACCTCCAGTTCCTGGGCCTTGGGCGACAGCATCAGCAGCCGCTCGATGGAGATCATGGCCCCGGGCTGATCCCCGAGTTCGAAGAGCGTCAGGATATCCTCGTAGAGCATCTGCTCGGACGGGCTCCATCGGACCTTGGGCGCGGCCGGGATCGGGACGGGGCGGGTCGCGGCCGACCCCGATTCGGCGGACCCCAGCGCGGGGATGGCCATGGTGGGCCTCTCGTGGAAATCGAAGGCGGGGAGCGGTTCGGTGGGGGCGCGGGCCTCGGCGGGGGCGGGTGGGCGCGCCGTGAGGGCGTTCCTGCGGGCGCGCAGCACGGCCACGCACTCGGAAACCGCGTGCAGGACGGGGTCCTCGTCGCCCACGGCGGCGACCGCCTCCCGGAGAGCCGGGACCTCGTCGGGTCCGGGCAGTGTGCGGAGCAACCGGGTCACGAGCGGGTCGAGCCGCGCGTCGGGGTGCGAGGATGTCTGCATGTCGCCCGCCATCGCGAGGGGGATTCTAGCATGGATCGCGCCCGCCTCCGGAAATCCGATGCCGAATGCCCCGCCTCACAGGATGTAGCGGCTCAGGTCCTCATCCTTCAGGATGTCGCCCAGGCGCTCGCGCACGTAGGCCGCCGTGACGGGGATGGTCTGGCCCGGGAGGTCGGAGGCGTGGAACGAGAGGTCCTCCAGGACCTTCTCGAGGACGGTCTGGAGGCGCCTCGCCCCGATGTTCTCGAAACGCGCGTTCAGGTCCGCCGCCACCGAGGCGATGGCCTCGATGCCGTCGCCGGCGAACGTCACGGTCACGCCGTCCGTGGCGAGCAGGGCCTGATACTGCTTGATCAGGGAGTTGTCCGGCTCGGTCAGGATGCGGACGAAGTCGTCCCGGGTCAGGCTCGCGAGTTCCACGCGGATCGGAAAGCGCCCCTGGAGTTCGGGGATCAGGTCCGACACCCGCGCGACGTGGAAGGCCCCGGCCGCGATGAAGAGGATGTGGTCCGTGCGCACGACCCCGTGCTTGGTCGTGACCGCGGTGCCCTCCACCACGGGGAGGAGGTCGCGCTGGACCCCCTCCCGCGACACGTCCGGCCCGCGGCCGCTCTCGCGGCCGGCGATCTTGTCCATCTCGTCTATGAAGACGATGCCGCTGTTCTGCACGCGCTCCAGCGCGATGCGCGTGACCTTGTCGGGGTCGAGGAGTCGGTCGCGCTCCTCCTCCTCGAAGATGCGCAGCGCCTCGGACACGCGGGCGCGCTTCTGGCGGGACTTCCGCGGCATCAGGTTCCCCAGCATGTCCTGGAACCGGAGCCCGACCTCCTCCATCCCCGCGTTCGAAAAGACGGACAGCACGGGCGTGGCGCTCTCGGAGACCTCGATCAGGAGCATGCGCTGCCCGTGTTCTCCGGCGGCGACGGCCCGCACCAGGGAGTCGCGGGGCTCCTGGGCCAGCCCGGGGTCCTGGGCAGCGAGGGCCTCGGCCACGCGCTCCGTCGCGCGCCGCCGGGCCTGGGCCGAGACGGCCTCCGCCTCCTCGGCCTTGACCATGTTCACCGCGATCTCGGTCAGGTCGCGGATCATCCCCTCCACGTCCCGCCCGACGTAGCCGACCTCGGTGTACTTCGATGCCTCGACCTTGACGAAGGGGGCGCGCGCCAGGCCGGCCAGGCGGCGCGCGATCTCGGTCTTGCCCACCCCGGTCGGCCCGATCATCAGGATGTTCTTCGGGATGATCTCGTCGCGCAGGGGGCCGTCCACGTGGAGGCGGCGCCAGCGGTTTCGCAGCGCGATGGCCACCATGCGCTTCGCCTGGTCCTGCCCGACGATGTAGCGGTCCAGTTCGGACACGACCTCCCGGGGGGTCAGCGAGCATCCGTCCGTCGTCATGCGATCTCCTCCAGGGTGACGTGGTCGTTGGTGAAGACACAGATGGAGGCGGCGATGGCCATGGCCTCGCGCGCGATCTCGGCCGCGCTCAGGGACGTGTGACGCAGAAGGGCCCGCGCCGCGGCCAGGGCGTAGGGTCCCCCGGACCCGATCGCGATGACCCCCTCGTCCGGCTCGATGACGTCGCCGCTGCCCGTGATCAGGAACGTGCGGGACGCGTCCGCGACGAGCAGCAGGGCGTCCAGGCGCCGCAGGGCGCGGTCGGTCCGCCATTCCTTGGCGAGTTCCACGCTGGCCCGCGCGAGGTTGCCGTTCAGGTCCTTCAGGCGGGCCTCGAAGCGCTCGAACAGGGTCAGGGCGTCCGCGGTCGATCCCGCAAACCCGGTCAGGACGCGGCCGTCCAGGATCCGGCGGACCTTGGCGGCCCCACTCTTGATGATGGTGTTCCCCTGGCTGACCTGGCCGTCGCCGGCCATGACCACGCGGCCGTCGCGCCTCACGGCGAGAACGGTCGTCCCGTGGGTCTCGAACGCCCGTGTGTCGTGCATCGTGCCTCACTCCTCGTCGTCCGGAGGGTCCTCGCGGGCGTCGCGCCCCGCTCGACGCCCGAGCGTCCGCCGCGACCCGTGCGCCCTCGGGTGGGCCCGATCATAGACCTCTCGGAGCCGGGCCAGGGTGACGTGGGTATAGCGCTGCGTGGTCGAAAGCCTCGCGTGTCCCAGCAGTTCCTGGATGTCCCGCAGGTCCGCCCCCCCGTCCAGCATGTGGGTCGCGTACGAGTGGCGAAGGGTGTGCGGGTGCACGCGGCGTGCAAGCCCTGCTCGCAGGACGGCGCGCTCCAGCAGGCGGCCCACGCTCCGCGTGGACAGCCGCCCGCCGATCCGGTTCAGGAACAGGGCCTTCGGGTCGGCGGGTCCGCGGCACAGGGACCGGCGGACCGCCAGGTACGCACCCAGGGCCGAGAGGGCCTTGGACCCCAGGGGGACCACGCGCTCCTTCCGGCCCTTCCCCAGGACCCGGGCCTCCCCGGCGGCCATGTCCACGTGGTGGAGGTCGAGTCCCACGAGTTCCGCGACGCGCAGGCCGCCGCCGTACAGGACCTCGAGAATCGCGCGGTCCCGCACGCCGATCGGGTCCTCCGGGTGCCTCGCGTCCAGCAGGACGAACGCCTCGTCCACGGGGAGGAAGTCCGGGAGGCGGCGCGGCTGTTTCGGCCCCCGCACGCCCTGGAAGGGGTTGGTCTCGACCGCGCCCCGGCGCTTGAGGAACCGGAACAGGCCGCGGACCGCGGCGAGTTTGCGGCCGATGGTCGCGGGTGCGTGGCGCCGATACAGGGCCGAAAAGAACACCTCGACGCCGCGCCGCCCGGGCCGCAGGGGGTCCATCCCGGCCGCCCGCAGGACCTCGAAGAACTCGACGCAGTCCACGCGGTAGGCCTTCAGGGTGTGCGGGGAGGCCCCGCGCGTGACGCGGTGCCAGGTCAGGTACTCGTCGAGGGCGCGCGCGCAGGGGTCCGGGCCGCGGGCCGGGTCCGCGCGGAGGGTCGAATCCGGGAGCGCCTCCCGCCGCTGTCCCTGGCGCGCCATCGCGAACTCACTCCCGCAAGATCGAATAGGTCTCGAGGTGCTGGTCCTCGCGCCGCACCAGGCGGATCGGCTTGTGGGCCGTGGTCTCGAGGTCCGCGAGGGACAGCCGGTAGTTGTCAATCAGGCACTCGATCACGCGCGGGTGGGCCTGGATGCGGACCCCGCGGACCGCGGACGATGCGAGTTCGCGGGTCACCTTGCGCAGGATCTCCCCGCACGTCTGCTCCACGGACCGGATCCAGCCCCTCCCATCGCAGTAGGGGCACGGCTCGGTCAGGTGCGCGAAGAGGCCCTCGCGCACGCGCCGGCGGGACAACTCCACGAGCCCCAGGGGCGACATCGGCACGACGTCCATCACGGCCTTGTCGCGCGCGAGGCTCGCCCGGAGCGCGTCGAAGACCTTCTGCCGGTTCTCGGGGAGCCGCATGTCAATGAAGTCAATCACGACGAGCCCGCCGATGTTGCGCAGGCGCAGTTGTTCGCCGATCTCGTGGGCCGCCTCGAGGTTGGTCTTGAGCGCCGTCTCCTCGGGGTCCGCCTTGCCCGTGTAGCGCCCCGTGTTGACGTCAATGGCGGTGAGGGCCTCGGCGTGGTCAATGACGATGGAACCGCCGGACTTGAGCCAGACCGTGCGGTTCAGGAGCCCGGACACCGCCTGTTCGATCCCGTGACGCTCGAACAGGGGATCGGGGTCGCGATACCACTCCACGAGCCCGGTCATCTCGGGCATGAACGAGTCCACGAACTGGAGCAGGCGGTCGTAGTCCGCTTCCGTGTCCACGACCATCCGGTCGCACCCCTCGGTCAGGAGGTCGCGGGCCGTGCGCAGGAGGAGGTCGAGGTCCTCGTGCACCAGGGCCGGGGCCTCCAGGTCCTCGGCGTACTGTTCGATGCGTTGCCACAAGGCCGCGAGGAACCGGAGGTCGTCCACGAGTTCCGCCTCGGGGCGGTGAAGGGCGGCGGTGCGGATGACCGCGCCCGCGCCCGGGGGGAGGAGGGACGCCACCGCCGCCTTGAGGCGGGCGCGTTCGGCGCGATCCTCGATGCGGCGCGACACGCCCAGGACCGGGGTGCGGGGCAGGAACACGAGGTTCCGGCCCGCGAGCGAGATGGTCGTGGTCACCCGCGGGCCCTTGGTCGGGGTCGGGGGGCGCAGGACCTGGACCAGGACGTCCTGGTCCACGGCGAGGGGCGCGGGACCCGGCGCGGGCGCGGCCACGGTCTCGACCTCTGGATCGCCCCAGCCGCCCGTCCCCGGCCCGCCCCGGCCGTCCGGATCGCCTTCGGCCGGCGACAACTCGTCCCGGGCCGGTCCGTGGATCGCGGGGAGGTCCTCCATCTGAAGGAAGGCGGCGCGGCCCACCCCGATCTCGACGAACGCGGCGTTCATCCCCGGCATCACCCGGACCACCCGGCCCTTGAAGATGTTCCCGACCAGACCGCGGTCGTAGCGGTACTCGGTGTAGAACTCGCGCAGGGTCGCGCCTTCGAGCAGGGCCACGCGCCGCTCCTCCGGGGTCGTGCTCACCAGCAGGGTGTATGCCATCGGACGCCTCGCGCGGTCCCCGTCGCCGCGGGTTTATTTTTCGTAGTGAAAATGTCCGTCCACGATTGTCACCGGCGGCCCGCCCGGGAGGCAGTCCTCCAGCGCGGCCGAATCGAAGGTCCCCGACACCACGCCCGCGTCCTCCTGGAAGGCGGTCAGGGTCACGACGCACTGGGTCGCGCGGTAGTCGTAGTCCTTGCACTCGCCGCCCGGCTCGTACTTTCCGAAGCGATACCAGAGGCGCACCGAGTCGTCCTCGCAGTGGAAGGTCCCGGTGGTGCCCGGCGCGAGCCCGGGGAAGTGGATCTCCAGGACCTGCTTGCGGCCCGCGAGGTCGGGGAACGGGACCCCGTCCATGGGCGCGGACTGCAGGGCGACCATGAGTTCGCCCGCGATGAGCGATGCCTTGACGAAATCGCTGAACTCGACCGATACCCCGTTGATGACCGCGCGGTTGGGGTCCGGCGGCAGGGGGAGGTCTTCCAGGGGGCCGATGTCCTGCGGGCCCGCATCGTCGGGCCGGGCGAGGTCCTCGCCGGGGCCGGGGTCCAGCGGCTCCGGGCCCGGATCGAGGCCGCCGTCCGCGGGTCCGGTGTCGGCGGGCGGGGGCGGGGCGGGGGTCTTCGGGAAGCAGAAACCCTCCCGGCAGACCTGGTCGGCGGAACACGGGTTCTGGGAGGCCCACTCGGTGCCGTTCAGATTGCAGGTGAGCCCGATCTCGATCCCCGGGCGGTCCGGGTGGGGGATGCACACGCCCTCGCGCGGGGTGCAGACCTTCGGAACGCACTGGTCGTCCTTGCAAGCCTGGCCCTCCGGGCAGGGGACCGCGACCCAGCCCGGGGCCGGGGACGCACAGGTCAGGCGCGTGTCGTGGAGGCACCGAATCTCGCCGGAGGCGCAGTCCTCGGGGAGGCAGCCCGCCTCGTAGCAGCGCTCGCCCAGGTCGCAAGGGGAGGGGCGGGTCTCGACCCCGTCGTCGCAGACGAGCGCGTTCCACTCGTCCTCGCAGGTCGTGCGGCCGGGGGTGCAGACCTGGGTCCGGCACTGGCCCTCGAAACACGTCCGCTCGGTCCCGCAGAACCCGAGCGTCCACGTGGCGCCGTCGTTCCCGCAAGTCCCCAGGGAGTTCCCGAAACAGCGGTTCTCGCCCGGGGTGCAGGACGACCCGCCGCCGCCTCCCGAGGACGCGCACCCCAGGGAACCCGCCGCGAGGATCGCGAACCAGATGCTCCTCATGGCACCGACCTCCCGAGCGTCCAGCCCCCCCCGGAAACGTTGAGGCGGGGCCGGCCGATCAACCGTACCACAAGGGGAGCAGGGCGGCAAAAAAGGGCGATATACAAGAATCCGCCGGCAAGTTCCGCAATATCTTGAAGTCACTTCAAAGCGGCTACGTGCGGACTCACTTCGAGGATCGCGACTTGGTTTCTTCGGGGTTCCCCTGGGGACGCGAGCACTGCTCGCG
>DYKK01000019.1 GCA_020722625.1 Anaeromyxobacter dehalogenans | reverse complement strand
CGCAACCTCGCGGCGAGCCGGGTGTTCCGGGCCTCGACCCGGTCGTTCGCCACGGCCAGGCGGATCGCCCGGCGGTTCCCGACGAGCACGCACAGGCGCCGTCCCCGGGTCAGGGCCGTGTAGAGCAGGTTCCGGCGCAGCATCACGTAGTGCTGCGTGTGCAGGGCCACCACCACGGCCGGGAACTCGCTCCCCTGGGCCTTGTGGACCGAGATCGCGTACGCGAGCGAGAGGTCGTCGGCATCGGAGGGATCGAAGTCCGCGAGCCGGTCCTCGAACTGCACCCGGATCGTCCCGTCCTGCCGGCGGTCCACGACCAGGCCGATGTCGCCGTTGAAGACTTCCTTGTTATAGTTGTTGCGGGTCTGAAGGACTCGGTCGCCGGCGTGCAGTCCGGGGCGGGCTGCGGCGGACGGGTTCAGGCGATTCCGGAGTGCCCGGTTGAGGGCCTCGGTCCCGCAGTCGCCCCGGTGCATCGGGGCGAGGACCTGCACGTCCCGGCGCGGGTCCAGCCCGAAGCGCGTGGGGATGCGCTCGACCACGAGGCGCTCGATCACGGAGGCCACGTCCGCGGGGTCCTCGCGCAAGACGACGTAGAAGTCGTGAAGGGTCCGGGCGGACGGCCGGTCGTCGCCGGCGAGCCCCTCCCCCGGGGTCGTTGGTTCGCGGCCGGACAGGACCTGGTGGGCGGCGTGGACGATGGCGCTGCCCGCCCCCTGGCGGAAGATTTCGCGCAGGCGGGCCACGGGCACGGCGCCCGAGGCGATCAGGTCGCGGAAGGGGTCCCCGGGGCCGACCGGAGGCAACTGGTCCGCGTCCCCGACCAGGGTGAGGCGGGTGCCGGGGCTGAGCGCGCGCACCAGATGTCCGAGGAGCACGATGTCCAGCATCGAGGCCTCGTCCACCACGACCCAGTCCGCGTCGAGCGGATGGAGGTCGTCGCGGGCGAACCGGCCCGTCCGGGGGTTGAACTCGAGCAGGCGGTGGAGGGTACGGGCCTCGACCCCGGTGGCCTCCTTCATCCGCATGGCCGCGCGGCCGGTGGGGGCGGCGAGCAAGACCCTGAGTTGTGCGCGCCGCGCGAGGGCGAGGAGCGCCCCGACCACGGTGGTCTTGCCGGTGCCGGGGCCCCCGGTCAGCACACAGACCGCGGAGGAGGTCAGGGAGGCCAGGGCCTCGCGCTGCGAGGGGGCGAGGGTCAGCCGACCCAGGCGTCCGTCGGGCACCGGGACGGGGCGGACACGCTCCGCGGTGAGGACCCGGAGGCGGCGGGCGACCTCCGATTCGACGCGGTGGAGGTCGGCATCGAAGACGATGGGGCCGGAGGGGTCGTCCCGGACGATGCAGGTGCCCCTGGAGGCGGCGTCCTGAACGGCCATGACGGCCCGAGCCGCCGGCTGACCAGTCAGGTCGGCCACGCGCCGCGCGAGGTCGGATTCCGGCAGGAAGACGTGGCCCGATTCCGCGGCCTCGTCGAGGAGGAAGCGCACCGAGGCCTCCATCCGGATGGCCGCGTCGCGGGCGACCCCCGCCTTCTCGCCGATGGCGTCCGCGGTCTTGAATCCGATGCCCGGCACGCGCCGGATGAGGTCGTAGGGGTTGTCGTGAACGCGGGCCGGCCCCTCGTCGCCGTAAGCCCGCATGACCTTGAGGATCTGGCCGGGGGTCAGGCCCAGTCCCGCGAGGAGGACCCAGGTCTCGCGCTCGCGGCGCTGCCGGTGCCACGCCTCGTGGATGACGCGGGCGCGTTCCCGGCCGATCCCCGGGCAGGCGCGCAGGCCGTTCGCGTCCCCGTCCAGGACCTCGCGGATGCGGTCCCCGAAGAAGGCGACGAGGCTCGCGGCGAGGCCCTTGCCGATGCCCTGGACCCGGCCGGAGGCGAGGTACGCGGCGATGGCCTCGGGCCGCTCCGGGGCAAGGACCATCACGGTCGTGGCCTTGAGCTGGCGGCCGAAGCGCGGGTGGTCCCGGAAGTCCCCGGTGACCCGGACGTCGAGGCCGGGCTGGAGGTCCAGGGCGTGACCGGCGACGCGCGTCCTGCCGCGGCCCGGGACCTCCAGATCGAAGATGGCGAACGCCTCGGCATCGTCCTGGAAGACGACACGGGTCACCCGGCCGGTCAGGGTCTCGTCGGCCATGCGCGGAACCGTAGTCGCTTCGGCAGGGAGTGGTCAAGCGGGAGATCAGGCCGGAACTCGGCGCGAGGGGTAAGCGGGGCGCCCGTTCTCGTCCACCGAGCGTGCGTGTTTCCGACGCTTGCCGTCAAGCCCCCTGGAAACGCATGGAACCTGGCCGTCCGGAAACCATGGGGCGAAACGCTCGAACCCATCACGCGTCCTCCCAATGGGACTGCCAGTTCGTGTTCTCCCAGGCCCGGCGGAGGAGGCCACGAAGAACGCGCTCATCATGCCGTTCATCGCCGCCTTGGGCTACGACGTGTTCAACCCCCAGGAGGTCGTCCCCGAGTTCGTCGCCGATGTCGGCACGAAGAAGGGCGAGAAGGTTGACTACGCGACCATGCGCGACGGCGAGGTCATTCTGCTCATTGAGTGCAAGAAGGCCCAGACCGATCTCAAGCAGGCCGAGATGAGCCAGCTGTACCGCTACTTCTCGGTCACGAAGGCGCGCATCGCCATCCTCCAAGAACGAGACCCGAATCCCCATCGAGAGGGTCGCGGACATTTGCGCCCACGCGGAGCGGCTCATCGAGACCGTGCAGAACTACGAGCGAGGCATGCCGCGACCAAGCCCGATCACCCCCACCAGCCCGTAGTCCCCCTTTCGCGAACGGCGGAGAGCGCCGCCCAACCCAGGGATGGACCTGACGATTCCTCTGGCCCGCCGGTTGCTTCGTCCGGCGGACCGTGCTGAATCCGATCGTCCGGGGCGTTGTTGAACCGCCGGGCAACCGGCGGGCCAGTCCCCACCTTCGGTGGGGCACGGAATCGCAGGTCATCCCCCAGCCGTTCGGCGCACCCAGGTCGTTCCCACGCGATAACATCTTGCGAGTCGATGCGTTGTCGTCTGGTGGCTCCTGCAAACTACACGGAGTTGGGGTCGAGGTTGCGATGAGCAAGGCGAAGCCGCTCGTGTACGTCGAAACCACGGTCGTCAGCTATCTCACTGCGCGCAGGAACCGCGATCGCATCGTCGCCGCTCACCAGGAGGTTAGGTGGCTACGAACGACCGGCGGGGCACGACCCGCGCCGGCTGCCGCATTCGCGGCACCGGGGGCCGCAGCTTGTCCCCCAGCCGTTCGGCCCATCCAGGATGGATCCAGGAACGTCGTCGCTTCTTTCGACAGAGAGGCGACCGCGGGCCGTCCGGAGTTGCCGGTGCACCACTCGTCAAGTGGCGGGCGGCACATCGTCGCCTTACACCTCGTAGTCCCCCGGCTCAGGGTCGAGACTGCACCGCATCCGTACGCGGTCGTCCAACTGGCTCAGTCCACAGGCGCCGCAGTCGCAAGGGTCTTGTCGTTCGAGTAGCGGCCGAGCCGAAGGTCCTGGTTCATTCTCAGTGCCTGGTCGAGGGAACGCTTGCGGCTGCGGCTGGCGCGCCTTGCGCGGGTGCGCTAGACTCAAACGGGAGGCCGCCGCAATGGGCGAGAAGGAGTTTGTCAAGGCTCTCGACGACGAAATTAGCGCCAGGTTGCGATTCCGCGTAGTCACAGACGCCGGACAACTCCTCTTTTTCGTCGTTCAACTCGAGATCCTCGTCGAAGGCGAATGGCGCGTCGTGGTTCGGTACGACAACTCCCACGGCTTCACGCATCGCGACGAGTTCGACGCGCGCGGTCGTGAAACGAAGAAGCACATTCCGTTGCCCGATTGCGCCGCGGCGGCTCAGTACGCAGAGCAGGACTTGAGCGATCGCTGGGAGTGGTACCGTGACCGCTACTTGGCACCTCGCCGCAGGAGGCCACGATGACCAAGCACGAACGTGTCGGCCGCGAGATCCAGGTGGCGTTCGATCTCCTGCGCCACCTCATGGCTCATCCCGAGGACCTGGACGACATTCCGAACGGGGCGTACGTTGATGTGGTCGCCCCGGACCACGTTCCGGTGCCGCTGCCCGAAGGCGAAGCCGTCGCCTTGTTCGAGGCCACGAGGGTCCTCCGGCGGGTTCACGCTGCCGCGTAGATGGCCAACCCCGCAATCCGTTGAACCGCACCATGCACGTCCACCTGACGCGAAGGGGGCGGGCCAACCCAGCGATGAAGCTGACGACCCCCTCTGCCACGCCAGTTGCCGGCCTTCGGCCTCCGGCGCGGTCGGTGCAGGGACGTCGTATGCGTATCGCGACGGCGCCGGCAGCCGGCGCGCCAGTGCCCTGCGGGCACCGGGGGCCGCAGCTTGTCCCCCAGCCGTTCGGCCCACCTGGTCCCATCCAACTCCGCGCCTAGACGAACCATGCTTGCACGGTTGCCGGGAAAGCGATATCCTCCCCAAGGAGGTTGCGACCGAATGATCGCCTCGTTCGGGGACCGCGCTACCGAGGACCTGTTCCACGGCAGGGCTACCAGTCGGGTCCTGCGCTTCCCCGAAGACGTGGTTCCGGCCGCCTTGCGGAAGTTGGACATGCTCGTTGCCGCTGCTTCTCTCCTGGACCTGCGGTCCCCGCCAGGAAACCACCTGGAGGCTCTCGGCGGGAACCTGAAGGGGTACCACAGCATCAGGGTCAACCAGCAGTGGCGGGTCGTGTTCCGGTGGCAAGGGAATCGTGCCCACGAGGTCCGCCTCGTGGACTACCACTGAGAGGAGGGCGTCATGATCCCCGAGAACCGGGTTCCCACCCATCCCGGCGAAATCCTCCTTGAGGAGTTCCTGGTTCCCCTCGGCCTCACCCAGGTCGCGCTCGCTGCCCACCTTCGCGTCCCCGTCCAGCGGGTGAACGAACTCGTCCGAGGGAAGCGGGGGGTCACGCCCGACACCGCGTGGCTCCTCGCCCAGGCTCTCAACACCACGCCTGAGTTCTGGATGAACCTCCAGGCTGCTCACGACCTCGCCCGCAATCGCCCCGCCAGGACCGTCGCGCCCTTGCGCAAGGCCGGCTGAGCTTCCCCATCCGGAAAGGGGGCCGAACCCAGCGTTGGACCTGACGCCTGCCTGCGGCACGGCAGTGGACAGGCGCTTCGCGCCACGGCGCGGTCGGTGCAGGGACCTTGGATGCGTATCGCGACGGCGGCGGCAACAGTCGCGCCGGCTGTCCGCCGCACTTCGCGCGCCGGGCACCGCAGAAGGACTTGCGGACATTGACGGCGGATTCGGGTCCCCGCACGGCCGCCGGGACGCTCCATCCGACACCCAGGCCCGCACGTTCTGCCGCAGGTCATTCGGGCGGATCGCGCGTCGAACCCGGGAGGGCGGTTGGCGCGGGGCCGGTGCCGGTCGGGGTCGCGTCGCCCATCCCCAGGCTCAATCCGAGCGCCTGGAGGGCCTTCCTGATCTCCGCGAGCCTCTTGCGCCCGAGGTTCGGGGTTCTCGAGAGCTCCCGGTCCGTGAGCGACGCCAGTTGTCCGATCGTCCGGATTCCCGCCCTCTCGAGGCAGTTCGTCGTACGGACACCAAGCCCGAGGTCCTCGACCGACCTCGCGGCGGGAGCGTCCAGGCCGCCCCGTGCCGCAACCGCCGCCCGTCGGGCGTCCTGGCGCGCGGACACGGCAGCGTCTCCCGGGCAGCATTGAAAACAAGCCGCGGATCGAAAGGCCCCACCCACGGCTGCCCAGCCGGTCTCGAGGCGGGGGCGGTCGTGCCGCGCGCGACGTCCCGGCTTCGAATACTGATGATAGTCCAACCTGGAACCTGGCTACCAGTCCGGTCGCCGCCCACGATCCGCCACCCCGATCTCGGCAGCACGACGGAACACCTTGATATGTCTTGGTTTCGTGCCAGCCGCGACCGGGGTCCGGCGTCGCGGCGAACGTGGCTTCGTCGTCATGCACCGGTTATCGCGACCAACGTGGACCTGCCACTGTCACTGTTCCTGTCACTGCCACTGTCACCGACACTGCCACTGTCGCTGCCACTGCCCCTGAACCTGCCCCTGAACCTGCCCCCTGTCCCTTTCGCGGCCACTGCCACCGCCTCGTTCCTGCGGTGGACTCCACCTCGGACTTCCGGCTTCAGGGTCATGCTTCGGGGTGGCCGTCAGGCGGCGGAGCCCCCGTTCATGTCCTGCAACGCGACCAGCGGGAAGCCGCCGGTGCGGCGGGTGGCGATGGCCTCGGCCAGGGCCAGGGCCCCGGGCAGGGTGGTCACCAGGGGCACCCCGAGGGCCAGGGCCGTGCGGCGGATGACCGCGGAGTCCCGGTGCGAGGTCGCGCCGCGCGGGGTGTTGACGATCAGGTCGATCCCGCCGGCCCGCAACAGGTCCACGGCGCTGGGTCCCGGGCCGGTCACCTTTCCGATGCGCTTGCACGGGACCCCGGCGGCGTGCAGGGCCGCGGCCGTGCCCTCCGTCGCCACGACCGCGAAGCCCAGGTCCCGGTAGCGCCGCGCGATGTCGGCGGCCCGAGGCTTGTGTGCATCCCGCAGGGACAGGAACACGGTCCCGGAATCCGGGACCTTCAGGCCCGCGCCCTCGGCCGCGGCCAGGTACGCGGCCCCGAAAGTGGGACCCAGGCCCATGACCTCGCCGGTCGAGCGCATCTGCGGCCCGAGCAGGGGGTCCGCGTCCTGGAACTTCACGAAGGGGAACACCGGGAACTTCACCGCAACCAGCCCGCCCGTTCCGGCACGGCGCAGGGGCAGGTCGCGCAGGCGCTCCCCCATCATGACCCGCATGGCCAGGCGCGCGAGCGGGACCCCGGTCGCCTTGGACACGTACGGGATGGTCCGGGAGGCGCGCGGGTTGGCCTCGAGGACATACACCTGCCCGTCCTGGATCGCCATCTGGCAGTTGATCAGGCCGACGACGCGCAGTTCCCGGGCCAGGGCCACCACCTGCCGGGCGACCTCCTTCACGACCTGGGGCTTCAGGGTGTGCGGGGGCAGGCAGCAGGCCGAGTCCCCGGAATGTACGCCGGCCTCCTCGACGTGCTCCATCACGCCCGCGACATAGACGTCGTCCCCGTCACACAGGGCGTCCACGTCCACCTCGATCGCGTCCTCGAGGAAGCGGTCGATCAGGACCGGCCGCTCCTCGGACACGCGCACGGCCTCGCGGATGTAGCGGCGCAGGTCGTCCGGGCCGTACAGGATCTCCATGGCGCGACCGCCGAGGACATACGAGGGCCGGGCCAGGACCGGATAGCCGACCACGGACGCCACGGCCTCGGCCTCGTCCGGGGAGCGCGCCACCCCGCTGCGCGGGATGCGCAGCCCCAGGCGCTCCACCACGCGCAGGAACCGGTCCCGGTCCTCGGCCCGGTCAATGGCGTCCACGCTCGTGCCCAGGATGCGATGCCCGGCTCGCTCCAGGCCCGCGGCCAGTTTCAGCGGCGTCTGCCCCCCGAACTGGACCACGACGCCGTCCGGCCGCTCGACCCGCAAGACCTCGCCCACGTCCTCCAGGGTCAGGGGCTCGAAGTACAGCCGGTCGGCCGTGTCGTAGTCGGTCGAGACCGTCTCGGGGTTGCAGTTGATCAGGATGGACTCGGCCCCGGCCTCGCGCGCGGCCATGACCGCGTGCACGCAGCAGTAGTCGAACTCGATGCCCTGCCCGATCCGGTTGGGCCCCGACCCGATGACCGCGACCTTGCGCCGGTCCGTGGGCCGGGCCTCGCACTCGGACTCGTAGGACGAATACAGGTACGGCGTCAGGGCCTCGAACTCCGCGGCGCAGGTGTCCACCCGGTTGTACACGGGACGCACGTCCAGGCCTTCGCGAAGGCGGACGACCTCGTCCGTCGCGCACCCGACCAGCAGGGCGACCTTCTTGTCCGAGAACCCCGCGCGCTTGGCCCGCCGCAGCCAGCCGTCCCGCAGGCCCTCGATGCCCGCCTCGCGCAGGTCCCACTCGAGCCGCACGATGTCCTCGAACTGGCGTACGAACCACGGGTCGTATCCCGTCGTGCGGGACACCTCGCCCACGTCCATCCCGATGCGCAGGGCGTCCGCGACCGCGAACAGCCGGCGCGGCGTCGGCGTGGCCAGGGCCCGGTGCAGGGCGTCCAGTTTGAAGGTGTCCAGGCGCCGGGGCCTCGGGAGGATCGCCTCGAACAGCCCCGACCCCAGCCCGACCCCGTCGGTCTCCAGCGAGCGCAGCGCCTTTTCCAGGGCCTCGCCGAAGGTCCGCCCCAGGGCCATGACCTCGCCCACGGACCGCATCTGGGTCGAGAGCACGGGCCGCACCTCGCCGAACCGCTCGAAGGCGAAGGACGGGACCTTGACGGCCACGTAGTCGAGCGACGGCTCGAAGGCCGCAGTGGTCGCGCCGGTGATCGCGTTCGGGACCTCGTCGAGGGTGCGGCCGAGCGCGAGGTACGTCGCGACCTTGGCGATGGGGAAGCCGGTCGCCTTGGACGCGAGCGCGCTGGAGCGCGACACGCGGGGGTTCATCTCGATGACGTACTGCTCGCCCGTGGCCGGGTCCACCGCGAACTGGATGTTGCTGCCGCCCGTGTCCACGCCGATGGCGCGGATGATCGCGATCGCCGCGTCCCGCATCCGCTGGTACTCGCGGTCGGTCAGGGTCTGGGCCGGGGCCACGGTGATCGAGTCCCCGGTGTGGACCCCCATGGGGTCGAGGTTCTCGATCGAGCACACGATGACCGCGTTGTCCGCGCGGTCGCGCATGACCTCCAGTTCGAACTCCTTGAACCCGATCAGGGACTGCTCGATCAGGACCTCGCGCGTGGGGCTCGCGCGCAGGGCCCGCTCCGCGAGCGGCTCGAACTCGGGCGCGGACCAGGCGACCTCGCCTCCGGACCCCGCGAGCGTGAAGGACGGCCGCAGGACCAGGGGGAAGCCCAGGGAACGCGCGGCGTCGCGCGCCTCGTCCATCGAGCGCGCGATGAAACTGCGGGGCACGCGCGCCCCGATCCGCTCCATGGTGGCGCGGAACTCCTCGCGGCTCTCGGCGCGCCGGATCGCGGCGACGGACGCCCCGATCAGGCGCACGCCGTACCGGTCGAGGACCCCCTGGTCGTGCAGGGCCATCGCGAGGTTCAGCGCGGTCTGCCCGCCCAGCGTGGGCAGGAGGGCCTCGGGCCGCTCGCGTTCGATCACCCCGGCCACGGCCTCCGGGGTCAGGGGCACCAGGTACGTCCGGTCCGCGAACTGCGGGTCGGTCATGATGGTCGCGGGGTTCGAGTTGACGAGGACCGTGCGGATCCCCTCGGACTTCAGGACCTTGAGGGCCTGGACCCCCGAGTAGTCGAACTCGCACGCCTGGCCGATCACGATGGGGCCGGATCCGATGACCAGGACGGAGGTCGGGGGGGTCATCGGCAAGTCGTCATCCCGCGTGCTCTCACGCCCTGGCTACCTGCGGTGGATCACGCCCACGTCGTCAATCCAGAAGGTCGGGGGGATGGCCTTGCGGACCTCCTCCTTGCGGTGCTTGACCTTCCATTTCTTTTCGATCAAGAGGTTCAGAATCGCTGTCTTCACCCGCTGCGTCTCGTCCGGGTCGAGCAGGCGGTCAATCATGGTGTCGCTCATCTCCTGCTGGCCCATCTCCATCAGGCCCTCCACGGCCTGGACGCGCAGTTCCTCGTTTTCCTCCCGCGAGAAATCGAGCAGGCGGTCGCGCACGCGCGGGTCACGGAACTCGCGCAGGTTCTGGACCAGAAGGACCTTGCGCTCGATGTCGCGGTCGAAGATCGCCTCGCACCGGTCAATGATGTCGAGGAGGTGGGTGACCGTCTCCTCGTCGCCGATGACCTGGCGCAGGGCCTTGATCGGCCAGTAGGGGGCGTTCTCGGTCTCCAGAAACCGCAGGATGGGCGGGACCGCGACCGACCCGAACCGCACGAGGTCGTCGCAGACGGATTGCTTCTCCTCCTCGTCGCCGATGGTCTGCTCGATGCGGAAGGTGAAGCGCTCGAGCAGGACCGAGGCCGCGTCCTCGGTCCCCATCTCGGCGACCTGGCGCAGGGCCGCCTGCCGGTCCTGGGGCTGGCCGTACTTGTTGAGGACCTTCTTGCGCAGGCGCGCGAGCGGGCCGGGGAGGACCTTCTTCCCGGGGGGCGCCGCGTCGTCCCCACCCCCGAACAACTTGCTAAGGAAGCCCATGTCCCGCCCCTCCCGGCTGGAGACATGTAGCAGAAACGCCCCTGAAACGCAACCGAGTTCAGCGACTTCACAACTTGCAACACCGGGCGCACGCCGGCAGGAGGCCCCGGCGGATGGTGCGGCGGAAGAGGCGGTAGCGGGGGCTGTTCCAGACCTCGAGCAGGGGCTCGCGCAGGGCGTGGCCCATCCGGAGCCCCGCGTAGTGCTGGCAGGGGATCACGAAGCCCTCCGGGTCCACGAAGAGGGAGCGCCACACGAAGAGGCAGCGGCGGCGACTCCGGTAGCCGGGCGAGTACCACGCGCGGACCTCGTCGGCGCTCAGGGCGGGCTTGATGAAGACGAAGGAGCCGTGGCGGCGGCGGACCTCGTCGAGCAGGCGCGGCAGGTCGTCCGAAAACCCGGCCACGGCCGCCTGCTGGCAGATGAGGGTGCTCGCGTGCGAGGCCGGGGCCAGGGGCGGGGGGAGGTGCTCCGCGCACCACTCCGCGTGGCGGCGCTGGTCGTCGTCGGTCGTGAAGAGGAGGTGCTCGATGCGGACGCGGTCCACGCCCAGGGAGCGCCCGAGCGCGACGAGGTCGTGGACGTAAGCGATGTTGTCCCGCGACAGGACGAAGTTCAGCAGGACGGTGGTGCGGCGCGGGGACCGGCAGAAGGCCGCGATGTTCTCGGTGGTGCGGCGAAAGGCGCCGGGGGTCCCGGTGATGCCGTCGTGCGCGGCCTCGGGGCCGTGCAGGGAGATCAGGATGTGGTCCAGGCCGAGTTCCCGGACGCGCCGGCCCCGATCGGGGGTCAGGAGGAGCCCGTTGGTCACCATCCCGAGCGGCAGGTCGTGGCGTTTGACCGCGGCGACCAGGTCCACGATGTCGTCGCGCACGAAGGGTTCGCCCCCGCCGAAGTAGAAGGTCGGGCGGAAGGGGCGGACCGAGGCCGCGAGCCGGTCCACGTCCGCGACGGTCATCTCGCGGAAGCGCTGCCGGCGGAACTCGGCCGCGGAGCACATGGAGCATCGCAGGTTGCACCGCGAGGTCAGCAGCAGGTTGATCACCATGGGCGGCGACGCGCGACCCGACGGGGAGAGGTAGTCCAGCGGGAGCGTCACCGCGTTGCGCGCGAGGGACCGCAGGGGGAACAGGGTGCGGAAGAAGGCGATGTTGTTCCACTGCGAGCGCGCGGTGCCGAGGACGTTCATCGCTCGCCCCCGTCCCGCCCGGGGGTCCTGGCCACGAAGGGACCCAGCGCCAGGGCGTGCGCCCCGCAGCGCCGGAAGGCCTCGACCGCGTCCGCGGGCGTGCAGACGATGGGCTCCTCGTGCAGATTGAAGGAGGTGTTGATCACGCAAGGGAGGCCGGTCAGGGCCCGGTACTCCCGCAGGATGCGCGCGAACCCGGGGCTCGCCTCGTCCGTGACGCGCTGGGGGCGGGCCGTGCCGTCCACGTGGACCGCGCCGGGACAGCGCTTGCGAAAGTCAGGAGTCGCGTCCAGGCTCACGGTCATGAAGCGGGCGGCGTCGCGGACCCGGTCGCCCCCGACGAAGCAACGGTCGTGGTCCTCGTCCAGGACCGCGGGCGCGAAGGGCATGAAGGGGCTGCGCTTCAGGCGCCGGTTGAGCCAGTCGATCGTGGAGGGGTCCGTGGCCTGCACGAGGAGGGACCGGTGGCCGAGCGCGCGGGGGCCGTACTCCATGCGGCCCGTGGCCCGCGCGACCACCTTGCCTTCGGCCAGCAGGCGCGCGACCTCGGCGGGCGGGTCCGCGGGTCGGTCGAAGGGCAGGCCGGCCGCGCGCAGGGCGGCCTCGGCCTCGGCGTCCGTGAAGCCCGGCCCCCAGTAGGCATGGGGGAAGGGGGCGGGGTCGGCTCGCAGGTACGCGAGGCACCCCCCCAGCGCGAGCCCACCGTCGCCCATGTGCGGGAAGACCCACAGCCCGCGGACCTCCGGCATCGCGGCGAGGCGCTGGTTCAGTTTCACGTTCGCGAACAGGCCCCCCGCCAGGCACAGGTGCGACGTCCCGGTGCGCGCGAGCCAGTGCCGGACGAAGGCCCGCATCTCGTCCTCGAGGTGCTGCTGGAACGAGGCCGCGACCTCCTCGCGCGAATGGTCGCGAAACCGCGAGTACGGGGGCCGCGCCGTCGAGGCCGGGACCAGGTGGTTCTGGCGGTTGAAGCGGCCGTCCCGGTGCTGGAGCAGGGACCGGGCCTCCGCGAGCAGGGGCATCCGGTCCGTGTAGGCAGCGAGCGCGTTGACCTTGCCCTCGTCCTTGATCGGGGTGAAGCCCAGGGTCTCGGTCAGACGCGAGTAGTACAGGGTCAGGGCCGAGAACCCGGACTCGGCGTGCACGCGACGCAGGCCCCGTCCGGGTTCCCCGACGCTGACTGTGATGCCGAGCCCATCCCCGAGCCCGTCCGCGGTCACGACCAGGGCGCGCTCGGGCGGCGAGGGTTGCGCGAAGAACGGCGCCGTGGCCCAGGCCCCGGCCGCATGCGCGAGGTGGTGGTCCACCGAAACGAGCCGCGCGCCGCGGACCCCCAGGCGCCCGAGGTCCCGCCGGATCACGGCCCGGGCCGCCGCGGCCTCGACGGCCTCGGGCACGCGCAGGGCCCGGGCCGCCACCTGGTACGCGATGAACAGGTTCAGGAGGTAGCCGAACTGGCCGCTCCCGCGCCGCAGCCTCTGGTGGATGCCCCGGAAGGCGCGGGCCAGGAGGTTCGGGGTGATCCGGGTGCCCAGGACCACCACGTCCACGTCCTCGGGCCGGACCCCGCCGATTTCCAGCACCTCAGCGATGGACAGGGCGGGGAACCCGCCCCACAACTTCATGCGGTTCAGCCGCTCCTCGTTGACGGCGGCCGCGAGGACCCCATCCACGAACAGGGCCGCGCCCGAGTCCTGGCTGTCGCAGATCCCGAGGACGACCATCGCCGCGTCCCGCGCCGGACGAGGGAGAGTCTAACCGTTGTCGGTGGAAAAGCCAGACAGAAAGCGCCAGCCCCGATCCGCCGTCCGGTTCTACAAAGAAGCTCGACGCGAACCGGGAGCCGCGGGCACCTGGACCGGCTCAGGAACAGGGTCAGAGGGCAGGTTCAGAGACAGTGGCAGTGGCAGTGTCACGTTGGTCGCGACGGCCGGAGCCATGACGACGGGGCCACGTCCACCGCGACCCCGGACCCAGGATGCCGCACCCCGGATGCCGGATGCCGGACTTCTACAAGGAAACTCATCGCGAACCTGGAGCCGCGGGCACTGCCCGCGGCCAAAGGGTCGGTTTCATCCGTCAGGGTCCGCGAAGCCGGTGTCGTACTCGGAAGAACGACGGAGCACCGTGACCTGTCGCGGTTTCGTGTCGGGTCCCCGATCACGGCAGCACCCCCCAGGTCACGGTCCCGCCGCAGTGCGCCTCGATCAGCCCCGCCATGCGCCGGGTCGCCTCGCCCACCTCGGACGCCATCGCGGTCGGACCGTAGAGTACGGCCAGCGCCGCGCGCGTCGAGGCGTCGGTCTTTGTCTCCTGGCAGTCCTTGACCGGCGTGGCGCACGGCCGATCCCCGGGCATCCGCGCGACCAGAAGCAGGTCGCGCAGGTCCAGCACCTGCCCCGACGGGTTGAACACGTACGACTCGCCTTCGCGGCCCCACCGGACCACGAAGGTCTCGGCGCCGGCCCGGTCCAGGTCCACCACGCTGATGGGCAACAGCGACTGGAGGGAAACCAGGTTGTTGATATCCACCAGTGCGTTGATGGTCGGGAAGCGCCCCTCGACCGCCTCTCGGTGGAGGTACTCGCTCGAGGGCTTGCCGCGGCCCGTGGGCCGGTAGCGCCCGTGCCGCAGCATGTCGCGCACGGCAGCCCGGCGCGCGACCGTGCAGGGGTCGTCATCGGACCGGGCGTCTCTCGCGACCGCAGCGGCCAGTTCGTCCGCCAGCGCCGGACGGGAATCGGCCACCGTGCACCCGCGGGCCTCGATCCACCCGACCGCCACGCCCTCGATTTCGACCGTCACGCGCACCGGCATCGCGTCCTCCTGCGACGAGCCGTGCGGAATTGCTCGCTCCTCGAGCGATGCTACCGCGAAACGGGGGCGGATGCGTCGTCTTGCGCGGCCGCACGGCCGAAGGGCCGTGATCCGGACCGAACTCCGCCATCAATTTCCGCTATTCTTCGAACAAGGCGGTCGAGGTCGCCGCGGCGGATCGGGGGCGGAGCGGGCGTCGCCGACACTTCGCGTGCGCGGCTCGAAATTCCGTGGCTTTCGCCCCGATCGAGGCGAACCGTCCTCGAGGCTTCAGCGCCGGCGGCCCAGCGCGCCGGCGATGCGTTCCAGGTCGCGCGGGGTCAGGTCGGCGGAGATGGGGAGGTAGAGGTTGTCCCGCTCCAGGGCCTCGGCGTGGGGGCAGGGCGGGGTGTCCTCCCGCGCGAAGGCGGGGATCCGGTGGCACGCGCGGAGGTAGCCCACCGTGGTGTCCACGCCCTCCCGCAGCAGGCGGCGCCGCACCGCGGCCCGGTCCCCCACGCGGACCACGAACTGGGTCCAGGCGGGCTCGGAGTCGGGCAGAGGCTCCTGGAGGGTCAGGCCCGGCAGGCCCGCGAGGCGCTCTCGGAGCGCGGCGGCGTTGTCGCGGCGGGCGTGCGTCTCCGGCTCGACCCCGGGCAGCCCCGCGAGGCCGCACGCGGCCTGGGCCGCGCCCATCGGCGCGATCAGAGACCCCACGTCCAGGGCCCCGCGTTCCCAGGCGTCGGGGCGCATCTTCGCCAGGCGCCACGGCAGGGTGGGCGCGACCTCCTCCACGGCCCGCAGCGCGGGATACACGGCGACCGAGAACGGACCCGGGCGCGTCAGGAGGGACAGGGCGAGGGCCACGCCGAGGTCGCGCGCGACCCGGCCCCGGGGGTCCGGACGGGCCGTGGCGAGGGCCTCGCGGATGCGTCCGGCCAGGGCGTCATCGCCGGTGACGAGCATTCCGCCGCGCAGGGTGTTCAGGTTCTTCATCAGGCCGAAACTGAAAATGGCAACCTGTCCAATGGATCCGACCGGCCGGCCGCGCCACCGGGCCCCGAGGGCCTGGGCGCAGTCCTCGACCAGCGCGAGGCCCCGGTCCCGGGCGAGACCCGCGAGGCGCTCCAGGTCCGCGGGGTGGCCGTACAGGTGGGTCGCGAGCAGGAACCGTGTCCCGCCGTCCACGGCCGCCCGGGCCTCGTCGGGGTCCAGGTTGAAGGTGCGGGGGTCGAGGTCCGCGAACCGCGGTCGCAGGCCCAGCCCCGCGAGGACCGCGGGGACCTCGGGGACGTTGTACGACGCGACGACCACGCCGTCCCCGGGCCGGGCGCCGAGTCCCCGCAACGCCAGGGCCAGGGCCGCCTTGCCCGAGGCCACCGCGATGGCGTGGCGCACCCCGACGTGCCTCGCGAAGGCGGCCTCGAACGCGGTCACGAGGCCCGGCTCGGGGCGGACCAGGGCCCGCAACGCGGCCCGCGTCCGTGCCGCGTCCCACCGGATCGTCCCGCGAGGGATCTTGCGCGACACCACCTCAAGCCCTCCCTGAAGTCATTCCCGGTCCGCCCGGTGCATGGTCAGCCCGGTGAAACCATAGACCGCCGAGACGACGGGGTTCAACAGGTTCAGGAAGGCGAAGGGGAGGTAGGAGAGGGGGCTGACCCCGAGCGTGGCGGCCATGAAGGCCCCGCACGTGTTCCAGGGGACCAGGGGAGAGGACAGGGTCCCCGCGTCCTCCAGGGCGCGCGAGAGGTTCTTCAGGTGCAGGCCGCGCGCGAGATACGCGTCGCGGTACATGCGGCCCGGGACCACGACGGACAGGTACTGGTCCGGTGCGACCACGTTCATGGTCAGGCAGGTCAGAAGGGTGGCCAGGACCAGGGTGCCGGTCGAGCGGGCGAGGCGGAGGATGGCCGAGGCCAGGGCCTGGAGCATGCCCGTGCGCTCGAGCACGCCCCCGAAGCCCAGGGCGCACAGGATCAGGCCCAGGGTCGGGAACATCGCCTCCATCCCCCCGCGCGACAGCAGCGTGTCCACGGCCTCGACCCCGGTGTCCGACCGGAAGCCCGAGTAGGCCGCGGCCAGGACCTCGCCGGGTCCCGCGCCCTGGACCGCCGCGGCGAAGGCGCCGCCGAGCACGACCCCTCCGAACAGCGCGGGCAGGGCCGGCCACCGGAACACGACCATCGCGATCACCAATAGCGGCGGCAACAGCAGCACGGGATGGATCGTGAAGCGCGACTCGATGGCGCGCGTGATGGCGTCGATCGCGGCCAGGTCCGGGGGCGCGCTCCCCTGGCGCAGGCCCACGACGAGGTAGGCCGCGAGCGCGATCAGGTACGACGGCCCGGTCGTGTACGCCATGTGGCGGATGTGGGTGAACAGCCCGGTCCCGGCCACGGCCGGGGCGAGGTTGGTCGTGTCGGACAGGGGGCTCATCTTGTCGCCGAGGTAGGCGCCCGAGACGACGGCCCCGGCCACGATCGGCAGCGGGACCCCGAGACCCTGGCCCACGCCGAGGAGGGCGATCCCCACGGTCCCGGCCGTGGACCAAGACGACCCGGTCGCGAGCGACACGACCGAGGACAGGAGGCAGGCGGTCATGGGGAAGAGGGCGGGGGACAGGATGCGCAGGCCATACGCGACCATGGCCGGGACGATGCCCGCCTGGATCCAGGTCCCGATCAGGCACCCGACCACGAGGAGGATCAGGCACGCCTGGAGCGCGTGCCGGATGCCGCCCAGGATCCCGTCCTCGAGGTCCTTCCACGACCAGCCGAGCCGCCACCCGATCAGGGCCGCCACGGCCGTGCCGAGAACCAGCGGGAGGTGCGGCGTCCCTTGGAAGACCGCGACGTTCACCGCGAGCATCGCGATCAGGAACCCGATGGTCACGAGGGCGTGGCCGAGGCCCGCGGGCCGGCCGTTGGCCTGGGGTGTCGCCATCGCGCCTCCCTGGGGGTCCGTCGCGAGAAGGAGACGGCCGGAGGGTATCACGACCCGGCGCGAACCACCGCGACTCACCAGACCCAACTCCGCCATCAATTTCCGCAAGTCTTCGAATAGACATGAAATCTGCTTCGTTTGATTTCACCACCCCAAGGCCGCGACTTCCCAGTCGCGGCCGTCACGAGACCGCGGCAAGTCAAGGCGCTCCGTCGTGCTGCCAAGGTCGGGATGGCGGATCGTCGCGGAGGTTCAAGACCACGTCCAGGCGCACGCCCTCGAAGGGCGGGAGGTCGCGGCACGTGCCCGAGGCGCAGACCCGCCCTCCCGCCATCCGCCCCCCGAACAGCCGGACCTCGCCGCCGTGGGGGAGCACCACGCGGACCTCGCCCCCCGGGTAGTGCGTGGGCCGGGTGGGGACCTCGGTCGAGTACCCGTACACGAACGTGACGGACCCGTGGTCCGGCCAGGCGACCCCGAACGACGCGAGGCCCCGGACGAAGTCGCGAAGCCCGGAAAAGCCGGACTCGGCCTCGCTGACATGGTTCACGGCGGTCTCAAGGGCCAGGGACCCGGCCACGGGGAGCGAGGCCGTGGCCTCGACGTGCCACAGGCGCCCGCGCAGGGCCCCCGAGGGCCTTGTCTCGCGCCGGAACCCCCCGGACACGGCGACGTGGCGCGACCTCCGCAGCCACAGGTCCGCCCCGGCATAGGCGTGCCACGCCAGGCCGCCGTCCAGCGGGTCGGACCCGTCCTCGCTGAAGCGGTACGCCATGCCGTTCGCGTGAATCGTCACGACCTCCGCGACCCGCCAGTCCGCCCGCAGCCGGCCCCCGACCGAGTCCGCGTTCGCCGGGACGCGCTGGTCGTCTCGTTCGAGGGTCAGGGGCTCGTGGTAGGCGAGGCCGCGGTCCAACCTCCCGAACTCGAAGCGCCGGTACCACTTCGCCTCGGCCAGCAGGGTCACGCGGCCCGCGTCCAGGGCCGCGGACGCCTGCAGCCCGTGCACGGTCTCGGGCCTCGCGGTGAGGCCGGTCCTGCGGCCCCCGGCCCCCTCCGCCTGCGCGCGAAACCCGGGGACCTCGATCGCGACCGCGCCGCCGCCCAGGACCGCGGTCACGTCCCGTCCGTCCGGGGCCGTGCCCGGCTGTCCGATCCGCAGGGCGTAGGCCCCGACGTCGAGACCCCGGACGGGTCGGACCGCGACCTCTCCCCCGACCACGTGGTCCTCGACGTCGGGCAGGACCCGGGCCTCGATGGGGTCGAAGTTCTGGGGATTGACGAGGCCCGCGAGGGCGCTGACGCGGAAAAGGCCCGACACCACGTCCAGCCGGCCCCCGCGCAGGGTCGTGTCCGTGCCGAGGGGGTCCACGCGGCGCAGGGACAGGGCCATGCCCCGGCCCACGCGGGCGTAGTAGTCCCCGGCCCTCAGCCGGACCGCGCCGAGGTCCGCGTCCAGCAGCGCGCGCTCCAGGCGCAGGTCCCCGGCGGCCGCCCCCGGCCCGAGCCCCGGCTGTCCTCCGGGCGCGCGGTCCCCGAGCAGCATCGTGTCCAGCCGGAAGGACAGCGAGGACCGCCCGCGTTCCAGCCGAGGCTCGATGCGCGTCACGGCCCCGGCGAGGTCTCCGTCGCGACGCGGCTCGAAGCGCGATCGGCGCCACAGCCCCAGGCCCTGGACGGACGCGGAGGCGGCGACCTCGTCCCCCGGGGCGGGCGCGGGTTCCCGGGCGGCCTCGGCCCGGGCCAGCAGGGCCTCGACCTGGGCGCGCAAGGTCCGGATGTCCCCGGGTTCGTAGCCCGCGTGCGCGAACACCACGCGGCCCTCGCCGTCCAGCAGCACGGTGAACGGCAGCGTGGCCGCGGGATGATGGCGGACGAGCATCTCGGACTCCGGGTCCAGGACGTACGGGACCTGGACCCCGGCCTGCTCCAGGAACCCCGCGACCTCGGCCGCGGACGAGGGACCGTCCTCGGACACCAGCACGACCCGCAGGCCCCGGGGACCGTAGTCCCGATAGATTTCTTGAATGTCCGGAAGTTCCGACCGGCAGGGTCCGCACCACGTCGCGAAGAAGGCGAAGAGGGTCCCGACCCCACCGGCCCGGTCCCCGGGGTCCGACGCGGCGGACGCCGGCCCCACGGACGCGACCAGGAGGCCGCACGCGATGACGGCGGCGCCCCTCATTCCGGCAGGAACTCCTCGATGCGGTCGTGGAAGTCGGATGGGACGGAGCCGGCTGCCCGATACCGGATCACCGCGCCCGGGTCCACGAGGAGGTTCAGGGGCGTTGAGCCATTGATGGTCCCCGGAAAGAACTTCTTCGTCGTGAAATCAGGATCGATCAACACCGGGAAGGTCAGCCCGAACTTCGACCGCCACGCCTTGCAGAAGTCCGGGCCCGCCGGGGCACCGTTCTCGTCCTCGAACAGGACCTGCACGATGCGGAGGCCGCGCGGGCAATACGGGCGGTGCACGTCCGCCTCGATCGCCTGCGTCTCGGCCATGCACGGCACGCACCATCCCGCGGCCACGTTGAGCAGGACCAGTTCCGACCCCCCGAGGACATCCCCGAAGCGCACCGCCCGCCCGTCGCAGTCGGTCAGGGCGAAGTCCTCCACGCGGTCGCCCACGCCGGCGCCGTAGGGCCCGGCCGGGTAGGTCCACCCGTGCGGGGGCGCGTCGTACGGGCACGGCGGCTGAAGAACCGCGTCCGGACTCCCCCCGAGGTCCCCGGACGACCCGCCCCCTCCCCCGCCGCACCCGACAAGGGTCACGCCGACGATCCCGATGATGGCCCGCATCCCACCCCCTCACACGAAAGGACCAAGGACCGTCTTATAACCCATTTCACATGCGCCGCATCGAGGACGTCGCGGCCCCCCGTGCACGGCGACGCCGGATGCCGGATCCCGGATGCCGGACGCCGAGGGACGCGGCTCGGAGGCCGCGCAGCCGGCGCGATTTCAAATCGCGCCTCCAGGACCG
>DYKK01000365.1 GCA_020722625.1 Anaeromyxobacter dehalogenans | reverse complement strand
GCGAAGCCAACGCGAAGCGTCGGCGAAGCCAACGCGAAGCGTCGGCGAAGCCAACCCCGCTCGCGCCGCCTGCGGCGAATCTGCGAGATAACCAGGGACTTCCAGGCGATGCCGTGACAGAGGGCAGATTCAGTGGACAGGTTCAGTGTCACGGGGCAGTGACAGCGTCAGGGCCGCGTTGGACGCGGGAGACGGGGCGTCGGGACGGATCCACGTCCACCGTGACCCCGGACCCCGGATCCCCGACCCCGGACTCCCGACGCCCGTCGCAGGTCCGCACGGCGCCCTCCGACCCCCTGTGCGCGCGGTTTCTCGTGGGGACGTCGGCCCGACCCGACCGACCCCGTCACCGTCCCGGGTCCCTGTGCGGGGCCGGCCGCCCACGGACCTGGACCCGGGCCTCGGCGCGCAACGACTCGATGAACGCCCGGTATTCCTTCTGGAACGCCTCCTCGGTCAACCCGTAGCGGACCCGCGCGCGCGCCTCCTCGGGGTCCCGGATGGGGACCACGCGGCGCTCGCTCACCCGCAGGATATGGAACCCCAGCGGCGACTGGACCACGGGAGAGACCTCGCCGACCTCCAGCCGGAACGCGACCTCCTCCAGCGCGGGGAGCAGCTGCCCCCGGCCGAAGAAGCCCACGTCCCCACCCGCCTGGGCGCTCCCGTCCTCGCTGTGTTGCCGCGCCGCGTCCTCGAACGCGACCCGCCCCGATGCAACCTGCTCGCGGACCTCCTGGGCCCGCGCCATCAGTCGCTGGAGCTCCGGGAGCGTGACCTCGGTCGGGATGCGGAACACGATGTGCCACAGGTGGACCTCGTCCTCCCCGTGCCCCTGGTGGTACTCCTTCAGGAAGGCCTCCTCGACCTCCCGATCGGTGACGCGGATGCGCGAATGAACCTTGTATTGCAGGACCTTGCCGCGGACCATCTGCTCCTTGCGCGTCTCGAAATAGGTCTTGCGGTCGAAGCCGAGCATGCGCAGGACCGCGTCGTAGTCCTCCTCGCTCCAGCCGTTTTCCTGCCGCATGGCCCGCAGGGACTGCTCGACCTCGTCGTCCGACACGTCCATCTGGAGGCGGCGGGCCTCGCGCATCAGGAGGCGCTCCGCGATCAGGTCGTCGAGCGCCGCCTGGAAGGACGCCTGCTCGTCCTCGTGCGTGTCCGCGATGAACCGCGCGAGGGGGTTGTTCGTCTCGCGCACCCGGGTCTCGACCTCGTAGCGCGTGATCGCGTCCTTCCCCACGATGGCGACGATGAGGTCCACGACCTCCTCCGGACCCGCCTCGTCGGACGGCTCCCCCGCGGGAACCTCGCCGGACGCGACCGCCGCGCCTCCGAGGCTCGCCACAACCATCCACACCCACCACCGGTTCATGGGTTCTTCTCCCCTTCCGGACGTCGGCCCGTCGCGCCTGACCGGACCGCGTCCACCACGGACCCGTCCACCTCGACGCGCGCCCGGGCCAGGATCGCCTCGATGCGCTCCCGGCGCAATCTCTCCCGTTCCCTCTCCATCCAGCGCTCCACGATGAACGGGCGGGCCTCCTCGAACCCCTGGTCTATCGGTTGATACATTCGTGACACAAATAAGATGTGATAACCTTCCGGCGAGGGGACCGGCCCGCGGACCTCGAACAGGGACTGCATCCCGGCCGCGACCTCGACCACGGACGGCGGGACCGGGGGCGCCCCGGGGTCCACCCAGGGAAAGCGGCCGACCACCCCGTCGGCCTCGCGGGATCGCGGGTCCTGCGAGTGCGCGCGCACGAGCCGCGTGAATTCCTCCACGGGGTCCGCGCCGGCCGCGGCGGCGCGCTTCCGGGCACGGAAGGCGACGCGCCGGGCCTGGTCCGGGTCCCGGACCACGACCTGGCGGACCTCGCGTTGCTCCGGCCGGACGAACTCGTGGCGGTGCTGCTCGTAGTACGACCGGATCCACTCCTCCGGGGCGTCCCGCGTGCTCACGGTCGCGTCCACCCGGTCGCGCAGGTACCGGGACGCGACCTCGGACTTCAGCGCGTCCACGACCTGCGGGTCGCGGTCCAGCCCCTCGTCCCGCGCGGCCCACGTCAGCGCCAGGAACTCGACCCAGGATTCGAGGAACTCGCGGCGCGACTCCGGGGACTGGTAGCGCATGCGGACGAAGACCGGGAGTTCCTCGAGTTGCCTGCGGACCTCGGACAGCCGGACCTCGTACCCACCGACCTCGGCGACCACCGGGTCGTCGTGCCGGTCTTGCTCCCACCCCGGTCCCTGCGACCCGGCGAGCGAGGTCGCCCCGGCCTGGGGCGCCTCGGGCCGATCAGGCCTGCATCCGAGGACGAGGGCGGCCCCTCCCGCCGCGAACACCGGGACGATCAACGACCTCATCGCTCCCCACCCGCGAGACCCGTCCATGCCAACCCCACGACCGTCGCCCCGGCCGCCCGCCCCCGGCCGGCGCGGAAACGATAGCCGGTCTCCTCGTCCCTTGCAACGAGGCCCGCATTCCCCACGGCTCCACGGTGGTGACATGAGACGAAGCAGATCTCATGTACAGGCGGATGATTGCGAAAACTGACGGTGAATCAGGGATTCCGTGGCTTCTCCCTCGAGGGGACCCCCGGCGCTCTCGGACCCGACCGTCCCTCTTGTTTCCGCCACGTCCCGTCGCCGAGGGTGTAAGATTTCACCCGATCGCGCGGAGAATCCCGGGATGGCGACCCAGCGAGTCTGCCCTTCCTGCCGGCAGCGCACGGAGGAACCCCGCTGTCCGGCCTGCGGGGTCCCGACGGTGGACGAGCGAGCGTTGCGCGGCGAGGACCCCATCGGCCGAGTCGTCGGCGGTAGGTACCGGATCGAGGCGCTCCTGGGCCGGGGGGGCATGGGGGCCGTCTATCGCGCGCGGAACCTGGACCTGGACTCGCCGGTCGCCCTGAAACTGATGCGGCGCGAGAGCGTCGAGGACCTCGAGTCCATCGAGCGGTTCTACTGCGAGGCTCGGGCCGCGAGCCGGCTCCCGCGGGCATGGTCGCGGTGCCGGCCGGCTCGTACCCCGTGGGGTGTCGGGACCGGGACACGCGG
>DYKK01000364.1 GCA_020722625.1 Anaeromyxobacter dehalogenans | reverse complement strand
GGTCGGGTCCTGGTCGCGCCACCCTGGGGACGCGAGCGCCTGCTCGCGTATCGCCATCCGATCGCCCGCCCGCGCATCGGCCTCCGGGACCCCGGACCGCATGCCCTCCATCCCGAGGTTCTGGTTGTCCATGACTTCCCTCCACCCGCTCACGGCGCCTCGCCCGCGAGCCTCATGGCCACGGCGGCCGCGTCCGTGTCCGGGTACGTCAGCATCACCGTCCGGAACATCCGGTTCGCGTCCTCGTGCCGGCCCAGGGCCCGGTCGCACAGGCCGACCTTGACCATGGCGTCCGGGACCTTGTTCCCGTCCGGGTGCTCGGTCATCACGCGCAAGAACTCGCGCCGAGCCCCCTCGAAGTCCTTCTGGTCGTACAGGCACTCCCCGACCCAGTACTGGGCGTTGTCCGCATACGGGTGCCTCGGGTGGCGCGCCGCGAAGGCCTCGAACGCAACCCGGGCCTCGACCGCGCGCCCCTGCCGGTACAGTTCATAAGCAGCATGATATTCTTGAATGAGTGCATCTCCCTCCGGGTCCCCGCGGGGCGCCCCGGCCGGCCGCGCGGCCTCGGAAGGCGGGGTCGGGGCGGCCCGGCCGGCCGTCTTGCGACCTCCGGACGGCGACACGATGTTCCCCTCGTCGTCAATCTCCTGGTAGATCCCCTCGTCCATCCCCGCGGCCGCGGGGGTCCGTTCCGCGGGTCCCGGCCGTTCGGCGGGGGGCTCCCTCGCCTCGGGCGGGGCCAGCCGCACCGTGGGAAGGTCCCGCGGGATCGGCGCGGGAGCGGCCGTCGGCGGCCCGTACGCCCCGGACGGCCCCGCCCTCCGCAGGGCCAGCCGGAGCGTCTCGACCTCGTCCTGCAACAGCAGGATGCGGTTCTCGAGCGCGGCGAGCCGCGACTGGCTCGCCCGGGTCGTGCCGGCCACCTCGTCCACCCTCCCCTGGAGGGCCGCGACCCGCTGGTCCAGTTGTGCCATGCTTCCCCCGCAGGACAGGGCCGCCGCGAAGACCCACGATGCGGCGAGCGCGCCCGGTCCTGTCCAGCCCGCGGGTCTCATGGCCCCCCGTTTCGCGACCCGGTCCCCACGTCCGTCCAAGACCGGATCGAGTCGCCCCGATTGTAGAATCGCCCGCAACCCGTCGCCAAGAACGCGACCAGATGCAGGCGGGACAAGCACGCGCGCGGTCCCTGGCCGCCTGGACATCCCGCGCGGATGTGGGACAATCCGGCGCGGGTCGCATCGGGTCTGGAACGCGAGGTCGGACGACATGACGAGGACACCCCGGGTCGTGCTGGGCAGCCTGATCGTCCTGGCCGCGGCGGCCGGGTACGGGATCTACTGGTGGCACGAGTCTGCGATGCAGGTCGAAAACCCGCTGCGGGGCGCGGCCGCGGATGACCCCGCCCTGAAGGAGGCTCGAAGGCTCCTGGCGTCGGGCCAGGACCGGGACCGCGTCCTCGCCCGCCGGAACCTCGAGGCGATGCCGCGGGAGGCGCACATCCAGGTCCTGCTCGCCCTGGCCCGGGACCCGAAGCCCGCGGTCAGGCGGTTTGCGGCCTCGAACATGGTCGGGCTTCGCGGCGATTCGCGGGTCCTCGCGGCCCTCGCGGCCCTCGCGCAGAACGACCCGGACCCCGGGGTGCGCGAGGCCGCGGCGAAGACCCTGGACGGTCGAGACTGATTCCGCGCGTTCGGACGGAGGGCGCCCGTGGGATCCGGACCGGCGGCGACGATCGCACGGCATCGAGAGGGGCGCGCCTGGACCCTCGGAAGTCCCGTCGCGATCCACGGCCTCGTCCGGCGCGCCCTCTTCCTGTACATCTTCTTCGTGATCCTCGGACAGCAGGGCACGTTCCTGCTGGTCGCGGGGCTCGGGATGGACTTCGACCCCGCCTGGATGGTGTGGATCCTGCCCGCGGTGGTCCCGATCTCGCTGGCGGTCTGGCGGCTGTGGGCGGAGCGCGGGCGCCTCGCCTCGTACGCCCTGACGCCCTGGCCGTTGTGGGCCGTGACCGGGGCCCTCCTGTTCGGGTTCTGGGCGGGCACGTACTTCTTTGTCGGGCTCGTCACCGACCCGGCCCGCGCGACCCTCCTTCCCCCGGAACTCGACCGCTTCGACCGGTTCGTCCCCTTCGAGCCGTCCTACGTGTTCCTGTACCTGACCGTCTATCCCCTGTTCCTGCTGCCGTTCCTGCACGCCCGCCGGCCCGGGACCGTGGTCCGGTTCGCGGTGGGGTCCGTGGTGATGCTCCTCGTCAGTTACGGGGTCTTCCTGGGGATGCCTGTCACCTTCCCGAGGCCCTCCCTCCCCGAGACCTGGTCGTCCTTCCCCGTCTGGGTCCTCCAGATCGTCCACGGCCAGGACCCGCCCTGGAACTGCCTCCCCTCGACCCACTGCGCGGTGGCCCTGCTCGCGGCCCTCGCGATTTACGAATCCGACCGGCGGCTCGGGGTCTGGGCGCTTGTGACCGCGCTCTCCATCGCGGTCTCGACGGTCTTCACCAAGCAGCACTACATCGTGGACGCCCTGGCCGGGTTCGCGCTCGCGGGCTTGACCTACTGGGCCGTGTGGTGGATGTGGCAGAACCCGAGCCGCCTGCCGGAACCCGCCCGCCGGATCGTGCGGGAGGAGTCCGGTGAGTAAGAAGGTGTGAGCAACTCCGAGGCGAGCCGGTCGCCGCAGAGGGGGCGGAGGATGGGAGCACGCGGGAGATTCGGCAGGAAGATTCAGTGGACAGGTTCAGGGACAGGAGACAGTGTCAGTGTCAGTGTCAGTGCCAGTGCCGCGTTGGTCGCGGTGAGCGGCGTATGACGACGAAGCCACGTTCACCGCGACACCGGACGCCGGGTCCCGGACCCCGGATGCCGGAGGCCGGACGCCCGCCACGACCGGCCATCGTGGCGGCGAAATCGCGGTGGCGGATGGTGGCCGTCAGACCGGGATTGAGGGACCGCTGGGAATCAGGTACGCTTGCCGTCAGGGAACACGGGAGACCGCGGGTGCGGAGGTGCAGGATGAAAGGGGCCTTGGTCGGGTTCGTGGTGGTCCTCGGCATGGCGTGGGGCTGTG
>DYKK01000018.1 GCA_020722625.1 Anaeromyxobacter dehalogenans | reverse complement strand
CCTCTGACCCTGTTCGTGAACTTGTCCAGGTGCCCGCGGCTCCAGGTTCGCGTCGAGTTTCTTCGTCGTCAGGCCAGCGACCGGCCTCCGTCCACCGGGATCACCGCGCCCGTGACGTGGGGGGATTCCACGAGGAACCGGACGGCGCGGGCCACGTCCTCCGGGGACCCGATCCTGCCGCGCGGGATGCGGGCCGTGACCCGGCGCCGGAGGTCGTGGTCCTCGTCCGGCCGGAACAGGACCGTGCCGGGGGAGACCGCGTTGACCCGGATGACCGGTGCGTAGGCCTTGGCCATGGCGCGGGTCATCATGACGAGGGCCGCCTTCGAGATGCAATAGGGGACATGGTCGCGGAACGGGCGGTCTGCGGCCACGTCCGCGATGTTCACGATGCAGCCGCCGCCGCGGTCCCGCATCCGGCGCGCCGCGAGGACGGAGCACAGATACGGGGCCTTCAGGTTCGTGGCGAGGTGCAGGTCGAGGTCCTCCAGGTCGAGGTCCCAGGCGGGAGTGCGCCGGAACACCGCCGCGTTGTTGACCAGGACGTCGAGGCGTCCGAACTCGTCGTCAATCCGCTGGAAGAGCCCCGCGACGTCCTCCGGTCGGGTGAGGTCCGCCGGGATGGGGACCGCCCGGACTCCGCTGGGCGCGCACAGGGCCGCGACCTCCTCCGCCGCGTCCGCGGAGGACCGGAAGTGGACGGCGAGGTCGTGGCCGCACCGGGCCAGGTCCAGCGCGATGGCCCGCCCGACCCGGCGGGACGCCCCCGTGACGAGCGCCACGGGCCGCGAGGGTCGATCAGGGGAACCGGTGGCAAGGTCCACGGCCGCCTTTCCGTGCGTCCGGCGTCGCGACGAGTCTAGGAGGCGCCGTGGGGTTCGTCAACGTCGGGGGCTGGCCCGAATCCACCGTCAATTCTCGCGAGTCTTCGAATATGCAGAAAACCTGCTTCGTTTCATTTCACCGCCCTGGAGCCGCGACTTCCAAGTCGCGGCCGGCACGAAACCGCGACAAATCAAGGTGTTCCGTCGTGTTTCCGAGACCGTCGAGGCGAATCGGGGGCGGGACAGAACGAGTCCACGAAGAACTGCGCCTCGCCCCCGATCAGGCTGATCGTCCCCCAGATCAGATACCAGGCGTCCGGCTTCATCGGGGAGCAGGCGAGAGAGTAATCGCACTCGGACCCCTGGCAGCCGAACGTGACCCCCTGGCCCAGCAGGACGACCGGGAACTTCTTGTCCCCGACGACCAGCGGGGCGAAGCACGCGTTGCAGCAGGGGTGATCCGCGGAACACGGGGTCGCCGTGCACATCGCCGGCCCCACCCAGACCCGTGCCTTGACCTTGAGGTAGAGACTCGTGGACGACAGGAAGAAGTCGAGGAGGTCCTCCGCCTCGACCATCCCCTGTTCCGAGCACTCCGCCACGAAGCGACACCTGGGGATGCCGGTCTCGTCGTCCGGAAGGCAGGCCATGCCGGGTCCGCACGGCTCGCCCGAGGGCCCGCAGCGGCCGGCGATGGGCGCGTCCGCGTCGGGCGCGGCCCCCGGGTCGGCCGGGACCGTGGCGTCGGGAACCACGTCCGCCCCCGGGTCCTGCGCGGGCGGCAGGTCGGACGGCGCGCCGCCGTCGCCCGGGTCCATCGCGAGGGCGTCCGGCGAGGACGGCTTGCCAGGGTCCTCGGGCGGTCCACCCGGGGAGAAGTCGGGCGCGCCGGGTTCCAGGACGAGGGCGTCCGGGAGGAGGCGGACGTCGCTGCCGGCGGAAGCGTCTTGCGCGAACGCGGCGTCCGGGGGGCGCTCCCCTCCGTCCGGGCCGGAGCACGAGACGAAGACCGCCGCGATGACCAGGGTCCGGAAGGCGCGCATGGCCATTCCCCAGGGCCTCGGGACCATTCCCGAACCCCATGATACGAAAAACCGGCGCGCAATGCCGAATTCCTGTTCCCCGAACCCACGGACGGAATTCCTCGGTCCGTGGTCTGGTGACCGCGAGGACCCGGGGTCAGGGGACGAGGACCACCTTGCCCACCACGCGCCGGTCCTCGAGCATGCGGTGCGCCTCGGCGGCGTCCTCGAGCGGGAGGACCGCGTGTACGACCGGGCGAAAGGTGCCGGACTCGACCATGCGGAGGACCTCGAAGACCTCGTGACGCGATCCCATGGTGGAACCCAGGACCGACAGCGACCGGAAGAACAGGCGCCGCAGGTCCAGGGTGGCGGTCCCGGAGGCCGTGGCCCCGCAGGTCACGAGCCGTCCGAACGGCCTCAGCAGTCGGATCCCGGCCTCGAAGAAGGGGCCTCCGACGGAATCCACGACGACCTCGAAGGCGGTTTTCCCCAGTGCGGCCTGGACGGCCTGGACCGGGTCGCCGCCGGGCGGGCAGACCACCACCTCGGACGCCCCGAGCGCGAGGACCGCCTCCCGCTTGGACTCGGACCCGACAATCCCGACCACCCGAGCCCCCAGGGAACGCGCGATCTGCACCGCGGCGGTCCCGACCCCACCGGCGGCGGCCGTGACCAGGACGTGCTCTCCGGGCCGGACCGCGGCCCGGGTCACGACCATGTGGTAGGCGGTCAGGGGGGCGAGCAGGACGCTCGCGGCCTCGGGGAACGACAGCGAGGGAGGCTTGCGGAACAGGGAGACCTGAGGGACCGCCACGAACTCGGCGCAGCCGCCGTCGCGCGATTCGCCCAGGATGCGGTACTCGCGGCAGGCCACCTCGTTGCCGCGCAGACACGGTCCGCACCGCCCGCAGGTCGTGAACGGGGCCACGACGACCTCGTCCCCCGGGCGGAAACCCGGCGCCTCGCCGGACTCGATCACGCCGGCCACGTCCGACCCCGGGACCAGGGGGAGCGGGAAGCGATGGCCGGGGACCCCGCGCCGGACCCAGGTGTCCAGGTGGTTCAACGCGCAGGCCTTCACCCGCACCAGGACTTCCCCCGCCCCGGGAACCGGGTCCGGGATGTCCACCACCCGCAGCGTCTCCGGGGGACCGTGTTCCTGGATCTGAAGGGCCTTCATGGAGACTCCTCGATTCAAGGCATGGCCAGAAGCATCACTCCTGCGGCGACGCCGGTCACGAGGCCCGCGGCGGGCCAGTCGGGATGCAACCGCGCCGCGATGGGGGCGAGCGCGGCCACAAGCAGGGCGATCAGCGCGACGGGGAGGACCCCTCCCGGGGCATCGAACAGCGCCGCCGCGAGCGAACGGACCCCGGCCACGGCCAGGATCGTCCACGTGGCCGCCCGCACCGCCGTCCTCCCGGGGCCGGTCCTGCCCGTGCGCCCGCGGGCCGTCCGAAAGAGCAGGTAGGCCGAGGCGAACGCGACCACGGCCGCGTGGAGACCCACGACCGCCGGGACGAAGTAGGGCCCCGGGGACGAGACCTCCGCGCGGAACACCTCGACGTCCATGGGGATGCGGGGAAGCACGTCCGCCTCGAAGACGCGCAGGAGGTCCGCCCCGGACGCGACCGCCGGCACCCCACCCAGGGAGTGGGCGATCCAGGCGAGCCCCACGAGGGACGCGAGCCCCGCGCCGGCGCCGGCAATAGCCCTCACCGCGCCCGACGGGAACGCGCGCCCCGCTCGGCCCGCCAGGACCGCCGTGACCAGCAAGAGCGTCGTCGCGCCGGCCAGGAGGCCCAACCACCAGGGTCCCGGAAGGCCGACCTCGGCGGGGATCGAGGCGAGCCACAAGGCCACGTCGCCTGGACCCCGCACCACCGCCGACCAGGCGACGTCTGCGCCTCCGCAAGCGGCCGCGAGCGGGGACCTGGAACGACCCCAGCCGATCAGGGGGTTGAGGATCAGCAGGGCCAGGAAGGATGCGGTCATCCACGAGGCCGTCCGCCAGTCCCCCGGGGCCAGGGCCGGCCCCCGGCGCGCCAGGACCCCGACGGCGAGCGCCGCCAGGGCCGCGCACGCGAGGCCGAACCAGCGGGGCGCCGCGACCGGGCCGGACGGCCCCCCGGCCGGTGGACCCACCGCGGGTCGGCGCGCCTCCACGCCGAGGACGGACGGGCGCGATTCGTCCGCCAGACCCGGGAGGTGCACGCGGAGGCGTCCCTCGCGGGTCCGTTCCAGGGCGTACGGCCCTCGGGACGCGACCCCGAACAGGAGGGTCCGCGCGCCGTCGGCGTACGGGACCTCGTACAGTGCGCCCTCCTCGACCACCTGAGTCGTCGGACCGCCTGGGGCATCGGCGGCCCGGACCCGCAGCCGGGAAGGGTCCGCGGCCCGCGCGGGCCGTTGGGTCCCCCCCGTCCAGGCGAGCCCCGCGACGGACGCGAGGACCAGGGCCACCGAGAGGCCGAAGATCGAGCGGGACCGAGGACCAGCGGCCGAATCCTCCGGAACCGCCGCCTTCGGTCCAAGACGGTGCGTGACGACCAGGGCGCCCGCGTGGAGGGCCAGCGCGATGAGGACCGCCCACAGGGCGAGGGATCGGCCGGCCCCGTGGAGGCCGAAGAGGACGAGGAACGGTCCCACGGACAGTGGGTACGAGGACCGGACCTCCTGGTCGCTCCATCCCTGCGGGACGTCGAGCACGAGGGCGGCGACGAGGACCAGCCCGATCAGGCAGGCCCCGTAGAACCCTCGCGAGGCAAACCACCGCGTCCAGTCCATGCGCCCACCGCAGAGCCGCCCGGTGACCCCCGGGCATCGGGCGAAGGCGTACCACGGCCCGGTCGTCACGGCAAGTGGGCCGGCGTCCTCCGAACTCGCCACCACGTTCCCCTCGTCGCGTCCCACCTGACCCTGACCGTGCCACTGTTACCGACCCTGCCACTGTTCCTGTCTCCTGAACCTGTTTTCCGTCACTGCCTTGCCGGGGTCCGGAATCCGGGATCCGGCGTCCGGCGTCCGGGGTCCGGGGTCGCGGTGGACGTGGGTCGGTCGTCATACGCCGCTCATCGCGACCAACGTGGTCCTGACGCTGTCACTGACCCTGTCACTCCCCCCTGTCACTGCCCACTGTCCCCTGAACCTGACCTCGATCCTCTCTCCCGATCAAGGCACAAACCGCGGGACACCACGATTCGGTGTGGTCTCCGGCGGGCGACCCTCCCTTCCAATCCTCGGTGGAATGCTCATAATTGCGCCCGGATCGGGTCGCGCAATCGCAGGCGACCCGGGGTGACGAACCATGTCGGTCAAGGACTACTACCAGGTCCTCGGGGTCACGCGGGACGCCGGTCCCGAGGACATCAAGAAGGCCTATCGCCGGCTCGCCATGCAGTTCCACCCGGACCGGAACCCTGGGGACAAGGCGGCGGAGGAGCGCTTCAAGGCGATCAACGAGGCCTACGCCGTCCTGTCCGACCCGGAGAAGCGCAAGCAGTACGACCAGTTCGGATCCGAAGGATTCCACAGGAGATACACCCAGGAGGACATCTTCCGGGGGTTCGATTTCCAGTCGATCTTCCGGGATTTTGGCCTCGACCTGGGCGGGGACCTGTTCGAGTCCCTGTTCGGGGGCGGGGGCCGGGGGCGGTCGCGCGTCCACGTCCGGTGGGGGGATCCGTTCGGAGGCGGGGGCGCCGGTCCCCGCCGGGCCGCGCGCGGGCAGGACGCGAGCATGGACCTGCCCATCAGTTTCTACGAGTCGGTGCAAGGCGGAGAGCGGGTCCTCTCGATCCCCACCCCGGGCGGGGGATTCGAGAAGGTCCACGTGAAGATCCCCCCGGGCATCATGACCGGCCAGAGGTTGCGGGTCCAGGGGAAGGGGTATCCGGGCCCCCGGGGAGGGGCGCGGGGGGACCTGTACCTGGACGTGAGGGTCGAGCCGGACCCGCGGTTCTCGCGGGACGGGGCCGACCTCCGGTGCGACGTGCGGGTTCCCCTGTCCACCCTGATCCTCGGGGGGACGGTCGAGGTCCCGACCCTCACGGGGCCGAGGAAGGTGAAGGTCCGGGCGGGGACCCAGGCGGGGACCCACTTGAGGCTCAAGGGCGAGGGCGCCCCGGGACCGGACGGTCGCCGCGGGCACCTGCTCGCCCGGCTGCTGCCGGTGATCCCGGAACGCCCCTCGGAGCGCGTCCGCCGCCTGGCCGAGGAACTGCGTGCCGAGGGCCTGTGACGGGGGTCGCCGGGGTCCGGGGTTCGAGCCGCGTTCTTGCCGATCCGCTCCGGGCTGCCGGACAATACCACCGTGACGGACGACCTCGCCGGCCTGTTGAAACCGCTTCCGCCTGGATGCACCGGGATCCCCGGGGTGCGGGTCGGACACGCCGAGGACCGCTCGGCCCTCACCGGATGTACCGTGGTCGTGTTGCCACGGCCGAGCCCGTATTCCGCCCATGCCTCCGGGGGAGGGGTCTCGACCCGGCAGGTGTCCGCGCTCGTGCCGCATCACGCCGTGTCGTGGGCCGACGCCGTCGTCGTTTGCGGCGGGAGCGCCTATGGACTTGACGCGGCAGGCGGGGTCCTGACCTGGCTCGAAACGCGGGGTCGGGGCATTCCGGTCGGGACCATGAGGGTCCCGAGCGTCCCGGCCGCGGCGGTCTTTGACCTCTTCGTCGGGGACGGGCGCGTGCGACCCGACGGGCGCATGGGCCGAGCCGCCTGCGAGGCCGCGCGGGAGGACGGCCTCCCCGAGGGGAGGGTGGGCGCCGGGACCGGCGCCACGGTGGGGAAGGCCCTGGGACTTGCGCGGGCGTGCTGGGGCGGGGTGGGGCTCGCCGGGGTCGAGGCCCCCGGGGGGGTCACCGTGACGGCCCTCGCGGTGGTCAACGCCTTCGGGAACGTGTACGACCCGGACACGGGGCGGTGCGTGGCGGGAGCCCGCCGCGACGACGGGACCTTCGCGGACGCCGAGGCCCTGGTCCTCCGGGGCGTGCTCGGGGAACGGGTCCGCGCCCTGGCGAACACGACCGTCGGGGTGGTGGTCACGGACGCGGCCCTGTCCGGCGCGGAGTGCGCGCGGGCCGCCGTGATGAGCGCGCAGGCCATCGCGCGGTGCGTCCGGCCGTCCGAGACCGCCGTGGACGGGGACATCGTGTTCTTCGTGTCCTGCGGGGAGCGGGCCGGGGCGGACGCCCACGCGATGGGGGTCGCGGGTCGCATCACCCTGTCCCGCGCGATCGTGCGCGCGGTCACCGGCGGGGGCGCGGGGGCTCCCACGCCGGTCGGAGGTGAGGATTGAGCGGACCGCGGGTCGCCATCCTGGCCCTGGTCCTGGCGACCCAGGGCCTGGCCTGCAAGGAACGGGAACCCTATCCGTCCGCCCCGGGCGGCGCGGAACAGGACGCCGCGGCGCCCGAAGCGCCCGCGGAGCCGATGCCCCTCGCGGCCGTGGTCACCCCGGAAGGCTCCTTCATCGCGACGGCCCGTCCGGACGGGTCGGACCTCGATGTCAGAAGGGTTCCTGGATGGCTCTACGTGCGGCGGGACGGCTCCATCGCGCGGTTCGAGGTGGACGCCCGATCCCAGGGGAAGCCTGCCGGCGACACGCCGGAATCCGTGTTCGCGACGCTGTCGTGGCGGGCGGGGGACGACACGAGGGTCCTGTTTCCCCCCGGCGACCAGAAGAGGCCGGACCTGAAGCGCCTCGCCGCCGCGGACCCGGACCTGGCCTCGCTCTACTACCATCGCGAGGCGATCCGGCCCTTCGGCGCCTCGGGGGCGTCGTTTTCGTGGATCGTCAGGACCGAGGGCTTCCTGGGGGGCGCCCATCCATACAGCGACGCCCGCGTCCTGGCCGTGGACGCCGAGTCGGGGCAACCCGCCGACCTCCGCCCGCTCTTCGGCGGACGGAACGTCGAGGCCGAGGCCCTCCAGGGCGTGAAGCCCGACGAGTGCGTGCGCCGGTTCGCCGGGCTGGCCGAGGTGGAGGGGCGCGGGGGAGAGCCGGTCTTCGTCGCGATGCTCGCCCACGAATTCGAGGTCTGCCGGGGGCGGATCCGCCTGGTCCGACTTGCACCGCCGGACCTCCGCGGTCCCTCCCCCCGTCCCGCCCCGGTGCGCATCGAAGACGGCGTGCTCCAGTCCGAGTCCGGAGACCTCCGGGTGCCGGGCATCGCGGACCACCGGGCCTCGCCGGACGGGCGGGTCGTCGTGATGCTCCTGGCCCTGGGCCCGAAGGACCGCGCGCCGTCCCCTCTCGTCGAGGCGGCCGAGCGGGCGAAGTCGCGCGAGGTCCGGCTGTGGGTGCGGGGGGCCGCGTCTCCCGTGGTCCTGGGGCGCGCGACGCGGCTCCTGACCGTGCAGTTCCTGATGGACCACCCGGCCCGTTCCGCGATTCTCGACGCCTTTTCAAGATTGTGACCGTCCGGGTGCCGTCCCACGCATTGTGGTAGATTGCTCGTGGACGTGATTCCCCGGGCCTGAATCGAGGCGACCCTTGGACGACCCCGTCTCGAAACCGCCCGCGGACGAGCGGGCCACGCGACCCGACCCGACCGCGCAAGTCCCGCCGGACCAGCGCCCGACCGCCGCGGACCCGCTCGACGTGCAGGCGCGTGTCGAGGCCGCGGTCCGGGCCACGGAATCGGACGAGTCTCCCCCCCGCGAGGACCCCCTGATCGGGACGGTGGTGGGACAGCGCTTCGAGATCGTGTCCCGCATCGGCGCCGGCGGGATGGGGGTCGTGTACAAGGCCCGGCAACTCGGCATGGACCGGTGGGTCGCGGTCAAGATGCTCCTGAAGGAACTGGCCCACGACGACAAGGTGGTCAAGCGCTTCAAGATCGAGGCCCTGGCCGCGTCCCGCCTGACCCACCCGAACACCATCCGCCTCTACGACTTCGGCCAGACCGAGGACGCGAACCTCTACATCGCGATGGAGTTCCTCGAGGGACACAGCCTCGAACGGGCCCTGCGCCGGGAGGGGCCGATGCCGGCGCGGCGCGTCCTGCACATCCTCAAGCAGATCGCGGCGTCGCTTTCGGAGGCGCACTCGAAGGGGATCGTCCACCGCGACCTCAAGCCCGACAACATCTTCCTGACCACGGTGGACGGGGACCCCGACTTCGTGAAGGTCCTCGACTTCGGGGTGGCCAAACTGCGCGAGGCGGACCGGCGCCAGGGGACGCTCACGCAGGCCGGGGTGATCTTCGGGACGCCCCGCTACATGGCCCCGGAGCAGTGCCGATCGCTGAACGTGGACCACCGCGCGGACCTCTACGCCCTCGGGGTCATCGCCTACGAGGCCCTCACGTCCGTGGCGCCGTTCGACGCCGAGAACCCCCTGGCCATCCTCATCCAGCACGTGCAGGAGTCCCCCAAGCCCCTCGCCGCGGTCCGGCCCGACGTGGAGGTCCCGGAGGAGGTCGAGGGGCTCGTGATGCGGTGCCTGGAAAAGTCGCCCGAGCGGCGGTTCCACGACGCGGCGCAACTCCAGGCCGAGGCCGCGCGGATCGAGGCCGGGCTCGCCGGGCGGTTCGAGCGGGTGGTGTTTGTCGAGGGGCCGCGCCAGGTCCCGGTGTCCGATTCGGCGAAGACGGCGATCAACACCGTCTCCGTGGAGGACCTCGAGGCCGGCCGCAGGCGGGGGCGGGGGGCCTGGCCCTGGTGGGTCGCGGCCGGCGTGGTGGGGGCCGGGATCGGGCTCGGGGTGTGGAACGCCGGGTGGTTCGAGGCGGCGCGAGTCGAGACGACCCCGGTCGTTCCCGCCGCGGCCCCGGCGCCGAAGGTCCCGGACCCCGGCCCGGCGGCGCCCGCGCCGATCCTGCCCCGGAAGGTCCTCGTGCGGTTCGTGTCGAAACCGGCCGGGGCGCGGGTCCTGGACGGCGAGCGGGTGCTCGGAGAGACCCCGTTCTCGCGGGAGTTCGAGGCAAATCCGGACGTCCGACAGTTCCGCTTTGTGCTGGACGGGTTCCACGAGCAGACCGCCGCACTGGCCCTGGACCGAGGGGGGGAGGTGGCGGTCACGCTCGAACCCGTCCCGGCCCGCCCTTCGAAGCCCCGGAGGGGAAAGGTCGCGACGCCTCCGAACCCCCCGGACACGACCCCCGCCCCCCCGAAGGAGGAAGGCCCTTCCCGGCTTGGAGACCTGAAGAGGACGCCGTTCTGACCTCATGGAGACGACCCGCGCCTTCCTCGCTGTCCCGACTCCCAAGGAGCCGGCCCGTGCCATCCAGGCCCTGGTGGACCGGATGAAACCCCGGTTGCCCCACGCCCGGTTCGTCCCCGCGGACCAGTGGCACCTGACCCTGCACTTCTTCGCGGCCCTGTCGGCGGGCGAGGTGGACGAGGTGCGAGAGGCGGCCCGGGGGGCAACCGCCGCGCAGGCACCGTTCACCCTTTCGCTTCGCGGACTCGGGGTCTTTCCGGATGGGCGGCGCCCGCGGGTCCTGTGGCTCGGGGTCGAGGAGGGGGCCCTGGAGTGCGTCCGCCTGCACGAGGGTCTGGCCGCAGCGCTGCGCTCCCGGGGATTGCCCGTCGAGGAACGCCGGTTCCACCCGCACCTGACCCTGGCCCGGTTCCGCGAACCCTTTCCCGGGGGGATCGGGGACGCGTTGCGACAGGAGCCCGGCCACGAGGTGGCCCGATTCCCCGTGGACCGGGTGATCCTGTTCCGAAGCGTCCTGACCTCGCGGGGCGCGGAGCATACGGTGCTGGACGAGTTCGGCCTCGGGGCGGCGACCGCCGGGGTCCGAGGCCCGGGGGAAGACCATGGTGGACCTTGAGGCCGCCACGGCCCGGGTCTTCGCGTGGTCCCCCACGCTCAGGCGGTGGGCGGACGGCCTGGACCCGCGCTGGCGCGAGCACGCCCTGACCCTCGCCCGGGGACAGCCGCTCTCCCCTGGGATTCCAGAGACCCATTCCGGCGCGGCGGGCCTGTCGTCCTCGCTGCGGGCCCTGCGCCGGGAGGCCCTCCTGACCGCGGCCGTGGCCGAGCAGGTCGCGGGCGACGTGACGGCCTCGTTCCCGTGGCTGACCGCCTGCGCGGAGGCGTGGGTCCGGGCGGCCTTCGAGCACGCCTTCCGAGGCGTGTGCCGGCGCCACGGGGCCGACCCGGACGAAGTCCGCCTCGCGTGCCCCTGGGCCGTGATCGCGCTCGGGAAACTCGGGGCGTGCGAGATGAACCCCTCGTCGGATGTGGACCTCCTGGTCGCCTACGCCGTGGACGGGACCCTCCCGGGCACCGGGAGCCGCACCTTCCACGACCTGCACGACACGGTGGCCCGCGAGGCCGCGGCCCTGTTGTCCGAGAACACGGCCGAGGGGTTCTGCCTCCGCGTGGACTACGACCTCCGGCCCGAGGGCCGGGCCGGGGCCCTGACCAACTCCCTGGACGCCCTCGTGGCCTACTACGAGCAATACGGGAGCCCCCTGGATCGCATGGCGTGGACCCGGGCGAGGCCCGTGGCCGGGGACGCGGGCTTCGGGTCCCGGGTGGTCGCGTCGCTTGATGCCTTTGTCTATCCACGCATCGCGGTGTCGGGAGCCCTGCCGGCCCTGGCCGGCGTCCTCGGGCGCCTGCGCGGGTCCGCGAGGTCGGGTCCGGGCGGGTTCAACGTGAAACTGGGGCGGGGGGGGATCCGGGATGTGGAACTCGTGGTCGCGGCGCACCAGTTGATCCTTGGCGGGCGGAGGCCCGTCCTGCGGACCCCGCGCACGCTCGACGCCCTGGCGCGCCTGGCGGACGTCGGGGCGATGTCGGGGCCCGAGGCCGGTGCCCTGGCGCGGGCCTACCGGTTCCTCCGGCGGCTCGAACACCTCGTCCAGTACCGCGAGGACCGCCGCACGCACGACGTGCCGCTCCAGGGTCCGCAGGCGGAGGCCCTGGCGGCCGTGGTGGGACCGGGCCTGGACGTGCCGGGACTCCGGGGACTCCTCGACCGCCACCGCGAGGCCGTGACCCTCCCCGCGGACCGCCTCTTCGGGCTTCGGGACGACGGGGACGGCGACGACCCCTCGGCGGTCGCGACGGTCCTCGACGGGGGCCGCGACGACCCCGAGCGCGAGGCCGCGGCCCGCGCGCTGGGTTTCGGCGACGTGGACGCGGTCCTCGCCCTCCTGGACCGCATGAAGACGGCCCCGGCGAGCCCCCTGCACCCCCGGAACGAGGACCGGTTCCCCGGCCTGGACCGGCGGATCGTCGGGCTCGCGGCGCGGTCGGTGTGGCCGGACGGGGCCGTGACCTTCCTGGCGCGTCTCGCGCGTTCTCCCGCGCACCGGCCCCTGTTCGAGATGTCCCGGGACGAGCCGTCGGTCCTGGAGCGGCTCGCGGAGGTCGGGGCGCGCAGCGTGGTGGCGGCGGACCTCCTGGCGCGCGACGCTCGGGCCGCCCTGGAGCAGGCCCTGACCGGGTTCGAGGGGGCGTGGCCCGACCCGAGCGATGTCCGGACGGAGGCCCTGGAGGTCGTGCAACGGGCGGACCCCGAGGAGGTGGGCGAGGCCCTGGCCCTGTTCCGAAGGCGCCACGTCCTGTCCGTGGCCTTGCGGGACCTCGCCACGCCCGACGCGGAGGCGGAGGTCGGCGCGTCCCTGACCGGGGTGGCCGACGCCTGCGTCGAGGCGGCCCTTCGGGCGTCCCTCGGGGGCGAACCGGTGGGGCTGGCGGTCCTGGGGCTCGGGAGGCTCGGCGGACGCGAGATGGGCTATCGCTCGGACCTGGACCTCGTCTTCGTCCACGAAGGCCCTGCCGAGCGGGTCCTGCCCGCGCTGCACCGGACCCTCCACCTGCTCACGACGCGCACGACCGCGGGGGCCATGCTGACCCTCGATTTGAGGCTGAGGCCCAGCGGGTCGCAGGGACCCCTCCTCGTCGAGTCGTCCGAGATGGCCCGGTACTACGCGGAGGAGGCGGGTGGGGCCGAGTGCCTGGGGGCCCTGAACTTCCGGGTCGCGGCCGGGGACCGGGGGCTGGGCCGCGACGTGGTGGACCGGGTGCGCGCGACCGCGGCGTCCCGGTTGCGCGACCGTGCCCTGGTCGAAGACCTGTTGCGGGTCAGGGGCTTGCAGCATTCGGGGGTTGCGGCGCGGTCCAGGACCGCCTACGATCCGAAGCTGGAGGCCGGAGGGATGCTCGACATCGAGACGGCGGCGCGCCTTCATGCGCTGGACCTCGGCGCGCCCGTCCCCACGGGGACCCTGGCGGTCTTGAAGGCTCTGCGCGAGGGCGGGGGTCGGTTCGTCGCGGACTTCGCGGCGCTCGAGCGGGCCTATCGGTTCCTGTGGCGGCTGTCCAACCGGGCGCACCTCGTGCTGGACCGGGCGGTGCAGGACGTCTTCCCGGACGGCCCCGGGGCCGAGAGGCTCGCGAGGGTCTTCGGGTTCGAGGCGTCCCGCGACGGGGGCACGGCCGCGGCCGGTCTGTGGGAGGCGGTGCGGGCCGCCCTGGCCGAGGGAACAAGGGTGTGCGGGCGATTGTTGTTCGCGCTGGGATACGGCCCCGTGAGAAAGGAGTGAAACATGATCCAGAAAGAGAAGTGGATCTGGATGGACGGCCGCCTGGTCGAGTGGGACCGCGCGACCGTCCACGTGCTGTCGCACACGCTGCACTACGGGTACGGGGCCTTCGAGGGGATCCGGGCCTACCGGCACCACGACGGGCGGTCCGCGGTCTTCCGCCTGCGGGAGCACGTGGACCGGCTCTTCGGGTCGGCCGCGCTCCTGGAACTTCCGGTTCCGTTCTCGCGGGAGGAGGTCGTCCGGGCCGGGGTCGAGACGCTGCGGGCCAACGGCCTGGCCGAGGGGTACATCCGTCCGCTGTTGTACCTGGGGCCGTCCGAGGTCGGGGTGTATCCGGGGGACTCGCCCGACGTGCACCTCGCCGTCGTCACGTGGAAGTGGGGGGCGTACCTCGGGGCCGAGGCGGTCCAGAAGGGCATCCGGGTCAAGGTCTCGACGTACACGAAACATCACGTCAATTCAGTCCTGTTGAAGGGCAAGGTCGTGGGCCACTACGTGAACTCGGTCCTGGCCAAGATGGAGGCGAAGCGCGAGGGGTATGCCGAGGGCATCCTGCTGGACCACGAGGGCTACGTGGCCGAGGGGAGCGGCGAGAACCTGTTCCTCGTCCAGGACGGCGTCCTTTTCACCCCCGGGGAGGACGCCTCCATCCTCGGCGGGATCACGCGGGATTCCGTCATCACCCTGGCGAGGGACCACGGGATCGAGGTCGTGGAGCGCCGGCTGACGCGCAACGACCTCTACACCGCGGACGAGGTCTTTTTCACGGGGACCGCGGCCGAGATCACCCCGATCCGCGAGATCGACCGCCGCACCATCGGGGCGGGCGAGCCGGGACCCGTGACCCGGGCGCTCCAGAAGGCATTCTTCGAGGTGGTCACGGGCCGCGACCGCGCCTACGACCGCTGGATGACCTACTACACGGTCGGGGAGCAGGCCCAGGTGGTGGCCGCGCCGGCCACCGAGGCCTGACGGGACCCCCGGGAGACGCGGGCGCCCGCCCGCGCTTGTGGAGCCGCGACACCTTGAACCACGAACCCGGCACCCTCTTCGTCGTCGCCACCCCCATCGGCAACGTCGAGGACATGAGCCCGCGCGCGTTGCGGGTCCTGTCCGAGGTCCCGGTCCTCGCCTGCGAGGACACGAGGCGGACCGGGGTGCTCCTGAAGCGACTGGGCGTCGGGAAGGGCGACCAGCGCTTCGTCGCGTACCACGACCACAACGAAGCGCGGGCGGCCCCGAGGTTGCTTCAGGTGTTGCGGCAGGGGCGGGACGTGGCCCTGGTCACGAACGCGGGCACGCCGCTCGTCAGCGACCCCGGGTATCGCCTGGTCGCCGCGGCCCGCCGGGAGGGGGTGCCGGTGGTGCCGGTCCCGGGTCCGTGCGCGGCCGTGGCGGCCCTGAGCGCGTCGGGATTGCCGGCGGACCGGTTCACGTTCTTCGGATTTCCGCCCGTGAAGCCGGGGCGGCGCGGGCGGATGTGGGACGAGGTGGACCCCTCGCGCGGGACGTGCGTCTTCCACGTCCCGGCGCGCTCTCTGACCCGAGCGCTCGAGGAACTCGCCGCGCGCCACCCCGCGGCCCGCGTGGTCGTGGCCCGCGAGATGACCAAGGTCTTCGAGGAGTTCGTCGCGGGGACCCCGGGCGAGTGCCTGGCGGCCCTGTCCGGGCGCGCGGTGCGCGGGGAGGTCACGCTCCTGGTGCGCGTCGAATCCTGAACCCGCCTCATCCGGTGACCGCCCGTTCCAGGCGGCGGCGGATCGAGAAGACGAAGGCCGCGGAAATCAAGCAGCACACCACGAAGACGATCCAGACCGACCACAGCGGGAAGCGGACCCACATCGAGGACCCCACGAAGAGCAACTGGTTTCCCAGGGCCGTGGCCCCGAGCCAGCCGCCCTGCATCAGCCCCTGGAAGCGCGGCGGGGCGACCCGGGACACGAACGAGATCCCCATCGGGCTCAGGAACAGTTCGGCGACGGTCAGGACGAAATACGACGAGATGAGCCAGTAGGGGCCCGCGCGATCGGGAGACGGCCGGCCCGCGAGTTCCGCGGGCGAGGGCAGCGGGACGGAGGCCCAGACCATGATCAGGAATCCGACCGCGGCGAGGACCATGCCGATCCCGATCTTCACGGGGGTCGAAGGCTCGCGGTTCCGGGCGCGCAGCCAGGCGAACAGGGCCACGACGACCGGGGTCAGGAAGACCACGAAGAAGGGGTTGAACTGCTGGAAGACCTCGGCCTCGATGGGGTGGACGGGCGGGTACGACCGCAGGAGCCACCACGACGCCCCGGCCCCGGCCAAGGCGATCACCGCCCCGACCGCGCGTCGCGTCCCGGACGACGAACGGCGAAGCACGAAGACGAGCCCGACGATGACCGCGGCGAGGGACAGAAGCCCCCGGATGTCGAAGAGGTAGAAGGTCCAGCGGTCCACCTCCTTCACCGTGTAGTCGCGCGCGAAATAGGTCAGGGTCAGGCCGTTCTGGTGGAACGACATCCAGAAGAAGATGACCACCAGGAACACGAGGCCGAGGGCCACGAGGCGGCGGCGCTCCTCGTCCTTCGGCATCGCCGCGGCCTCGGGGCCGCCGTCCCCGCGCCGCCGCTCAGGGAGCATCCGCCGGAACGCGAGATAGACCGCGAGCGAGGCGAGCATGGCCACGGCCGCGACCCCGAACGCGAGGTTGTAGCCGGTCGAGAAGGCGTTGAGATAGTCGGTCGCGAAGGCGGTCAGGTCCGCGACCGGTCCTCCGGAGACCTTGTCCGCGAGGGCCTGGAACGCGGCGGGGTCCGCGAGGGTTCCCCCGAGGTGCTGGTGGCACAGGGAGGGCAGGGCCGGGTCGTACGCGAACCCCCGGGATTCCAGGAACCAGTTGCGGACCAGTTTGGCCGCGTTCGGCGCGAACATGGCCCCGATGTTGATCCCCATGTAGAACACGCTGAACGCGGAGTCCCGCAGTTTCTCGTACGCGGGGTCGTCGTACATCTGCCCGACCAGGGCCTGGAGGTTCCCCTTGAACAACCCGTTGCCGAAGGCGATGGCGAACAGACCGCAAAGGACCACGGGGAGCGGCATCCCGGGCACGGTCATCAGGACGTACCCGGCGAACATCACCACGAGCCCGGCCTGGATGGTCCCCCGATAGTTTCGTGTGCGGTCCGCGATGGCCCCGCCCGCGAGGGCGAGCCCGTAAATCAGGAAGTAGAACACGCTGTAAATGACGCCGGCGTCGTCCTCGCCGAGCCCGTATCGGGCCTGAAGGAACAGGACCAGGATCGCCATCATCGTGTAGAAGCCGAACCGCTCGCCCATGTTGGCGAAGAAGGCGACGAGCAGTCCTCGCGGGTGGCCCTGGAGCATGGGACCTCCTCCCGGGGAGATTCCCCGTCCCCACGCGCGCCGGCGGGGACGAGAAGGCGAAGGATATCACACCGGCCCCTGGGGGCGGCCCCGCCGCCGCTTGCGGGCGATGGCGAGCGCGACCCACGCGACGAGCGCGAGACCGCCCAGGTACGGCACGAGGATCCCCCCGGCCACCAGGAAGACCTTCCGGGCCGCCTGGGTCGGGTCGGTCCACACCATCGTGAAGGTCCGCCGGAACTCGTCCGCCAGGGTCGGGGGCCGCAGGGCGGCCTCGGGCAGCATCGTCACGCGCACGTGCGCATACTGCACGCGCTCGTCCAGGAGCGTGCGACGCGCGAGGGTCTCCAGCCGGTCCGCCCGGACCGCGGCGACCTCGCGCTGGAGGTCCAGGGCCAGGGGCTCGTCCGGCGCCAGGAAGGACCTCTGCTCGCGCAGGTCGCGCTCCGCCGCCTCCAGCGCCGCGAGTCGGCTGTTGACCCGGGCGTACTCCGGGGTGGGGTCTCGGGAGCGCGTCTCCTCCCGCGCCACGGTCCCGACCTGGCGCACCCTGTCGAGAAACGCATCGAGCGACGCGGCCGAGACGCGCAGGTCGAGCGAGACCCGATCCCCGACATCCAGACGCGCGGCCTCGCGGTCGGACACGTATCCGCCGACGGCCTGCAAGCCCGAGCGGATCGCGGCCTCGGCCCGACCCGGGTCTTCGACCGCGAGGACGAGTTCCGCAAAGCGCCCGATGTCCTCGCCGGGCGTGTCCTGCGCGGCCGCGAGTCCCGGCCCGAGCACCCCCAAGGCCGCCGCCAGGAACGCTGGTCGCGCCCGCATCCCTTCCTCCCGGTCGGGTCAGCGGACCCGGACCCGCGCCGACAGGCCCTGAGTCCATCCGACCGCGTCCGCGGGCAGGGCCTGGTTGCTCGTCGCGGTCCCGTCCTGGTTCACCAGCCGCACCACCAGGCCCAGGGTGGCGCCGTCCGCGGGGATTCCGCTCGGGTAGAGCACCGACAGGGGGATCCACGTCTCGACCCCGCCGTCGTCCGGGTCGGTCAGGACCTCGCCCCCGGTCAGGACCCACGCGAAGTCCGCGGGGTTGCCGAGCATCCGCCATCCGGCCAGGTCGCACTCGGGCGGGGTGTTTTCCCGGCCCACGAATTCCACGGCCGCGGCCATCCCCTTGGTCCCGAACCCCATCTCGGCCCCGAATCCGGCCTCCTGGACCGTCACCAGCGACGACAGCGCGTCGTCGAGCGCGCCGGTCGTGTCCGTCAGGGTCGTCATGTCCGCGACCCCGGTTCCGGGCCCCATGTCGAGGTCCACATAGCCCACGATGGCGTTCACCGCCTCGCACCGCCCCCGGATGCCCACGTACAGGAACTGGTCGTTCCAGGCCGCGTACAGGCGGCTCAACTCGTTCAGCCCGGGCCCCCAGTCCGTCGGGACCTGGTTTTCGGCCAACAGGAACGTCTCGTCCCAGTCGGTCTCCACCCGGCCGTCCAGGACGGGCGTCCCCTTCGGGACGTACTCGAACACCTGCGGGGCCGTGGCCTCCTGCCCGTCGGGGTTGCGGACCGTCACGTCCACCAGGCCCGCGGGATGCTTCGGGGTCGCCACCCGGACCTCCGTGGCCGACACGCTCGTCGGCGTGACCTCGACCCCCCCAAAGACGACCACGGTCCCCTCCACGAAGTTCTGTCCTGAAAGGGTCACCTTCGTCCCACCGAGGGTGGTCCCGAACGCAGGTTCGACCCCGGACAGGACCGGCGGTTGGGGCGGGGCTTGAATCCCGCAGGCCCCGTCCTCGCACGGCACCCCGCCCCAGCAGTCCTCCGCGACCAGGCACCACGGGGCCCCGCCGCCCACGATCACGGTCGTGTTGAAGACCTTGCCCCGCGAGTCCCGCTCGAGCACGATGGGCTCGTCGTGGAAGACGCCCGGGGACCCGTGGTCGCTGAACGCCGCGACCCCCTCGGTCGCGCAGTGGTTTTCCACCTTGTATTCCAGGCCGTCGTCCGGTTCGACCCCCTCCATTGCGAAGACGAAGACGAACTGGGCATGCGTCCCTTCGGCGAGCCCTCCGTCGTGAGGGCCAAGGTGCAAGGACTGAACATATGTAAAAACACCATCCCCGGCGGCGTCGTCGCCTCGCTGCCCGTCGTCCAGCAACTCCACCGGGGTCCACGAGTTTGCGGACGACTTCAGGTAGATCCGATACCCGAGGCCTGTCGCGGGGTCGTAGGGCGTGATGGTCGAGAAGTCGGGGTGCAGGGCCGCGAGGTCCAGGGTGCCCTTCAGGTCCACGTCCCCGAACGCGGGCAGGACCAGGCCCGGGACCTCGATCGTGTCCGTGGACCCCTTGGGCACGGTGACCACCCCGTTCGGCCCGATCCAGACCCAGCGGTCGAACTCGTTGAGGGCCCCATACTCGAACGTCGTGTCCTCGTCCGCCTGGAACCAGACCTCGCACTCGAACACGTGGTCCCCGGCCGTCGCGCCCTCCGGCTCGTGCCCCCCCGCGGACCACGGCCCGTCGTCGTACAGGGGCGGGTACGGCCCGTCCGTGGGGAGCCACGAGGTCGCGTACTGAATGGTGTTGGTCGCGGCATCCCACGCGAAGGACCCGGTCCACTTCAACTGGCCGTCCTGGTAGGTCCGGTTCGCGGTGTCGTCCACCCGAAATCGCAGGGCCGCGACCTCGGCATCCGGCAGGTCGAAGGCCTCGCCGGTCCCCTCCGCCGCGACCTCGGCATCCGGCAGGTCGAAGGCCTCGCCGGTCCCCTCCGCCGCGTCGGGCGCATCGGCCCCCTCCCCGAGGTCCACGCCGTCGTCACCCGGCCCCTGAACCGGCGCGGAACAGCCCACCGCCAACACGCCCGCCCAGAACACCCACCCCCGGCCCCATGGCCCCATGACTCGCCCTCCCCGAGTACCTCACCCGGTCCGTGAGGATACCACAGGCGCCTCCCTGTTCCGCATTCCGATGAGGATCGCGACCTGGTCTCTTCATGGTTCCCCTGGAGACGCGAGCACTGCGCGCGCCATTACGCGACCGACCGCCCAGGCAACCACAGAGTCCCCGGCGACGCAGTGACGGTGGACAGGTTCAGTGGACAGGTTCAGGAACAGTGTCAGTTACAGTGTCAGGCCCACGTTGGACGCGGGGAGGCGGCATGACGTGCTGTTGCACAAGCGGTTCCCCTGGAGACGCGAGCACTGCGCGCGCCATTACGCGACCGACCGCCCAGGCAACCACAGAGTCCCCGGCGACGCAGTGACAGTGGACAGTTTCAGTGGACAGGTTCAGGAACAGTGTCAGTAGTCAGTGACAGTGTCAGTGACAGTGTCAGTGACAGGACCACGTTGGACGCGGGGGACGGGGCGCTGCGATGGAGCCGCGTGCACCGCGACCCCGGATCCCGGATGCCGGATCCCGGACCCCGGACCCC
>DYKK01000363.1 GCA_020722625.1 Anaeromyxobacter dehalogenans | reverse complement strand
TCCATCGCGTCGAGGAGCGGCGCGAGGGAGGCCGGGTCCCGGCCGCACACGGGGACGCCCCCCAACGCGAGGACCCTGTCCGCAAGCGCCACGCGGTCTCGGACAAGGTCCGTCTTGTTCAGGGCCAGGACCACCGGGCGGTCCGCGAGGCCCAGGTCCGCGAGGATGCGCCGGACGGCCCGGACCTGTTCGTCGAGGTGCGGGTCCGAGGCGTCCGCCACCAGGACCAGGACGTCGCTCGTCTCGACCTCCTCGAGCGTGGCCCGGAACGCCCCGACGAGTTCCCCGGGGAGGTCGCGGATGAACCCCACCGTGTCCGACAGCAGGAACTCGCGGTGTTCCGGGTGGCGGACCCGGCGCGTCGTGGGGTCGAGCGTGGCGAAGAGCCGGTCCTCGGCGCGGACGGAGGCCCCGGTCATCGCGTTGAAGATCGTGGACTTGCCCGCGTTCGTGTAGCCGACGAGGGTCACCACCGGGATGCCGCGCTCCGTGCGCAGGCGGCGGCGGCCCGCCCGCTCGGAGGACACCGCCCGCAGGCGCTGTTCGAGCACGTGGATGCGGTCGCGCGCGCGGCGGCGCTCCATCTCGAGTTTCGTCTCGCCGGGGCCCAGGGCCCCGATCCCGCCGGTCAGGCGCGACATGGAATCGTCCTTCTCGGACAGGCGCGGGAGGTTGTACCGCAGCTGCGCGAGTTCCACCTGGAGCCGCCCCTCGACGGTCCGGGCGTGGCGGGCGAAGATGTCCAGGATCAACTGGTTGCGGTCAATCACGCGCACCCCGGTCTCCCGCGCGAGGTTGCGCTGCTGGGAGGGCGTCAGGGTCGTCCCGAACACGAGGAGGTCCACGCCCTTCTGGAGGCCCAGCATCGTGACCTCGCGCAGTTTCCCGCGGCCGATGAGCGTGCGCGGGTCCATGCGCGCGATCCGCTGGAGCACGACCCCGGCCACGGCGAGGTCCGCGGTGCGCGACAGGGACTTCAGTTCCTCGACCTCCCATGCAACGTCCCCGCGCCCGAGCACGGGGACGACGAGGAGGGCCGCGTCCTTGGCCGCGCCGGCCGCGTCCCGCAGGCGGTCCGCGTCCCGCCTCATCTGGGTCTCCACGTCACGGACCACCCGGTCGAAGCGCTCGGGGACGTCCGAGGCGTGGCGCCGGGGCAGGACCTCCCACAGGCGCCCCTCCGGGTTGGCCGGGAGGGGGTAGGCGACCTCGACCAGGGGCATTCGGCCCGCTCCGACCGGGACGACCGCCACGCTCGCGTCCAGGGACAAGAGGCGCATCAGGGTCAGGTCCTCGGTCGTCAGGCCCGCGCCGTCCGGCCGGGCGTGGATCAGGCGCACGCCCCCGAGCCGCCCGGGACCCACGCGCCGCCGCAGTCCCTCGGGGAGGTCCAGCGAGGAGGCGTTCGCCCCGACCAGGACCTCGCGCACGACCCCGCGCCGGTCCGCGAGGACCCCGACGCGACGGCTGGACAGGAGGGCCGCCTCCTGCAACGCGACGGCGAAGGGGGGCGCCACGAACTCCTGGACGCCGGCCCGTCGCTTCGCGAGGCGCTCGATCTGACGAACCACGCGAGGGCCGAGCCCGAAGCGATTCCCCGTGGCCCTCAATCCTCGGCCCCCAGCCCGTATTCCTTGAGTTTGTAGAGGAGGGCCCGGTGGCTGATCTCCAGGAGTCGGGCGGCCTGGGTGCGGTTGCCGCCCGTGGCCTCCAGGGCCCGCTGGATCAGGGACCGTTCGATGGTCCGGCGATTGCGCCGGATGGACAGCCCCTGGAGCACGACCGCGCCGCCGGGGGGGCCCGGCTCCGTGTGGTCGCGGATGGCGTCGGGCAGGACCTCGGGGCCGATCTCGGCCCCCTCGGACAGGACCACCGAGCGCTCGACGACGTTTTCGAGTTCGCGGACGTTGCCCGGCCACGGGTAGGCCATGAGCAGGCGCATGGCCTCGGCCCGGATCCCCTGGACCCGTCCGACCCCCAGGCGGTCCCGGGTGCGCTTCAGGAAGTGGTCCGCGAGGATCGGGATGTCCTCGGGCCTCTCCCGGAGCGGCGGGATGCGGATGGGGACGACCGCCAGCCGGTAGTAGAGGTCCTCCCGGAAGCGCCCGGCCTGGGCCTCGGCCTCGAGGTCCCGGGCGGTCGCGGCCACGACGCGGACGTCCACGCGGGTCGAGCGGGTGTCCCCCACCCGACGGACCTCGCCTTCCTGCAAGAACCGCAGGAGTTTCACCTGGAGCGGGACCGGCAGTTCCCCGACCTCGTCCAGGAACAGGGTCCCCCCCTGGGCGCTCTCGATCAGGCCGCGCTTGTGCCCGTGGGCGTCCGTGAAGGCCCCCTTCACGTGGCCGAAGAACTCCGACTCCATGAGCCCCTCGGGGATCGCGCCGCAGTTCACCGCGACGAAGGGCTGGCCGGCGCGGGGGGATGCCTGGTGGATCAGGCGCGCCACGACTTCCTTGCCGGTCCCCGACTCCCCCTGGACCAGGACGGTGGTCCGGTACGACGCGATGCGGTTCACGGTCTGCACGATGCGCTGCATCGCGTCGGACTTGAAGACGAGCGGCGAGGGGTGGGCCACGCGCGACTTCAGTTCGAGGTTCTCGCGGCGCAGTTGCTCGCGCTCCTCGGCCTTGCGCAGGGTCAGGAGGATCTCGTCCGGCTGAAACGGCTTGCTGATGTAGTCGTAGGCCCCCGCCTTCAGCGCCTCGATGGCGGTGTCGTTCGACCCGTAGGCCGACATCACGATGACCGTGGTCTGGATGCCACGCCGCTTGAGTTCCGCGAGGAACCCCATCCCGTCCATCCCGGGCATCTTGAGGTCGCACAGGCACAGGTCCCAGGCGGACCGATCCAAAAGCCCCAGGGCCTCCGCGGCACTCGTCACCGTGGTCGTCTGGTACCCGGCGCGGGACAGCACGACATGGAGCATCTGGAGGAACCCCGGTTCGTCGTCAATGACCAGGACTCGCAGTCCCATGCACACCCCCTACGAAAGAAATGATAGGGGGGGAGGGAAATGATTTCAAGGGGACGACCTTCCCCACGATTCGCCACCACGGTCTTGGCAGCACGACGGAAGACCTTGATTTGTCGCG
>DYKK01000017.1 GCA_020722625.1 Anaeromyxobacter dehalogenans | reverse complement strand
CAGTGCCAGTGCCAGGACAACGTCGGTCGCGGGGGCGGGGCATGACGAGGAGGCCGCTTCCACCGCGACCCCGGATCCCGGATGCCGGATGCCGGACCCCTACGAAGAAACTCGACGCGAACCTGGAGCCGCGGGTACTGCCCGCGGCCAAAGGGTCGGTTTCATCCGTCAGGGTCCGCGAAGCCGGTGTCGTACTTGCCAGGAGGTCGCCGTCCTGTACAGACACGTGTCCAGAGAACCGGGTGCGGTTCACGAGGGTGGATCCCGGTCAGCCACACCACGATGCTAGAATTCTCTTCGGTCTTGCGCGAGGAGCGGTCAGGCGGTGCCCGCCGAGTCGGGAGGCAGAAACGGCGACGGACGTCACCCCGGGTGGTGGTGGGCGCCTGCTGTCCTGGCCGCCATCGCCATCTACCTGACATCCCTTCCCAGCGAGTTCCTGTTCGACGACATCCACGTGGTGGCTCACAACCCGCTGGTCTGCGGGGGCGACCTCGACGTGGGCCGGATCTTCCGATCGGACTACTGGGCCGGCGTCTTTCAAGACGAGAGGTCGGCATACCGGCCGTTGACCATCCTGCTCCACGCCGCGGTCTGCCACGTCGCGGGCGCGGTGCCGGCGGCCCACCGCGCGCTCAACCTCCTGTTTCATGCGCTGGTCGCCTTCCTCGTGTTCCTCGTGTTCCTCCGGGCGCTGGCGCCGACCCGCGGCCCCCCCCTCGCGGCGGCGCTCGCGTCGGCGGCCTTCGCCGTCCACCCCCTGAACTCGGAGGCCGTGATCTTCGTGTCGAACCGCTCGGAGATCGTCGGGACGGCGGCCAGCCTGGGGGTCCTGCTGCTGGTCCACGCCTACGTGTTCCGCCCGGCGCCCGTGTCCCGCCGGCGACGTGACTTCGCCGGGATCGCCTTGCTGGCCGGGATCGCGGCGGTCCAGGCGGTCGGAATCTTCTCGAAAGAGAACGCCGTGGCGGCCCCGGCGCTGGCGCTCCTGTTTCTGCTCGGCGCGCCTCGGGGGACGGACGGCGACGACCGGCCGGCCCGCCTCCCTCTCCAGAGGGCAGGCGTGGCCCTCGCCTTCTCCCTCGCGGCGATCGGGGCCTACCTGGCCGCCCGTGCCGTCGTGCTCGGCGGTCTGTACCACGGGACAGGCTTCTCGATTCTCGACAATCCCCTGGCACACGCGGCCACGCTGGACCGCATCCGGACCGCCTTCGCCGTCCTGGGCCGCTATCTCGCCCTGTTCGTGGCGCCGCTGCACCTTTCGGCGGACTACTCGTTCGCCCAGATCCCCCCGGTGACCGCCTGGGCGGACCCCTCATTCCTCGTGGGCGCCGTGTCCTGTGCGGCCCTGGCCGGTGTCGGCGTCCTCTCCGTCCGGAGGTCCCCGGTCGTGGCGCTCGGGATCGCGTGGTTCCTGGTCGCCATCTTCCCGGTGTCGAACCTCGCCTTCCCCATTGGCACGATCATGGCCGAGCGGCTGTGCTATCTCCCTGGAATCGGCCTGTTCCTGGCCGTCGCGGCGGGCGCCGCGGGCGCGCTCCGGGCCCGGACGGCCCCCCGTACGCGACGCTGGGCGGGTGGGGCCGCGATCGGGGCCCTGGCGGTCCTGTCGGGGCTGACCCTGCAACGGATCGCGGAGACCCGAACGAACTGCGGGTTCTTCGAGCGGACCGCCGAGGCCTCCCCTCGGAGCGCGAAGGCCCTGTACGGCTTGGGGATCTGCGCGCTGGACCGCGGGCAAGACCTGGGGCCCGCGATCGCCGCGTTCGATCGCTCCCTGCGGATCTACCCGGACTACGAAGACGCGGCCATCCAGCTCGCTCAGGCACTCGAGCGGACGGGCCACCTCGACGACGCCGTTGCCCGCCTGGGCGGGTTCGTCGGCGCCCACCCGAACGCGACCCAGGCGCGGTTCGCCCTCGCGAAGCTGCTGGCCCGCAACGGCCGACGGGACGAGGCGCGCCTCCTGTTCGACGAGCTGGTGACACGACACCCGGACCACCCCGAGTTCCGGGAGTTCCGCCGGCGGCTCGACGCGCCGTGAGCAACCACTGCTTCCCCCTGATCCGCCGTCATGCCCCGTCCCCGCGACCGACGTTGTCGTGGCAGAGGCCGTTGAAAAACTCTCAACGATCGCAACAGGGTCTCTTGATGGTTCCCCTGGACGCGCGAGCACCGCTCGCGCCGCCGCCACCGATCTGCAAGATAACCACGGACTTCCAGGCGATGCGGTGACAGAGGGCAGATTCAGTGGACAGGTTCAGTGACAGGGGGCAGTGACAGTGTCAGGGCCACGTTGGACGCGGGGGGCGGGGCGCCGCGACGGCTCAAGCGGCCTCTGCGCGTCTCCGTTTTTCATCGGCGTCACCCCACGAGGATCCCCGGACACGGGAAGGCGCTCGTGAAGTCGCGCACGCGGGCCGCGATGCGGTCCAGGGCGTCCGGGTCCTCGACGGCCTCGGCGACCTCGTGGAAGAAGGCCGCGATGCGGGCCATGTCGGGCTCCTTCATGCCCCGGCTGGTCACGGCCGGGGTTCCGAGCCGCACCCCGCTCGGGTCGAAGGGCTTGCGCGGGTCGCCCGGGACCGTGTTGTAGTTGCACTCGAGCCCGGCCCGGTCCAGGGCCTTCGCGAACTGCTTTCCCGTCAGGCCGCGCGGCGTCACGTCCATCAGGATCAGGTGGTTGTCCGTCCCGCCCGAGACCAGTTTGAACCCGTACCCCGCGAGGGCCTCGGCCAGGGCGCGGGCGTTGCGTACGACCTGGTGCGCGTACTCGCGGAACGCGGGGGTCGCGGCCTCGCGCAGGGCCACCGCGATCCCGGCGGTCGTGTGGTTGTGCGGTCCCCCTTGCAGCCCGGGGAACACCGCCTTGTCCACGGCCTTCGCGAGGTCCTCGCGGCACAGGATCATGGCCCCGCGCGGCCCCCGCAGGGTCTTGTGGGTCGTGGTCGTGACCACGTGCGCGTGCGGCACCGGGCTCGGGTGGGCCCCACCCGCGACCAGGCCCGCGATGTGGGCCATGTCCGCCAGGAAGGTCGCCCCGACCTCGTCCGCCACGGCCCGGAAGGCCGCGAAGTCAATCACCCGCGGGTAGGCGGTCGCCCCGGCGATGATCAGGCGGGGTCGCTCGCGCCGGGCCAGGTCGCGCATCTGGTCGTAGTCCAGCCGCCCCGTTTCCAGGTTCACCCCGTACTGGACACTGCGGAACCAGGCCCCCGTGATGGACACGTTCCACCCGTGCGTCAGGTGACCGCCGTGCGGCAGGGCCATGCCCATCACCGTGTCCCCGGGCTTCAGGAGCGCGAAATAGACGGCCAGGTTCGCCGGGGACCCGGAATAGGGCTGCACGTTCGCGTGGTCCGCCCCGAACAGGGCGCGCGCGCGCTCCACGGCCAGCGACTCGAGCGGGTCAATGTTCTGCTGGCCCTCGTAGTAGCGCTTCCCCGCGTACCCCTCCGAGTACTTGTTCGTGAGAACGCTCCCCGTGGCCTCGAGCACGGCCCGCGACACGTAGTTTTCGGACGGGATCAACCGCACCTTCTCGAACTCGCGCCGCTCCTCGGCCGCGATCAAGGACGCCACGTCCGGGTCCGCCTCGCGCAGGGATGGCTGGTTCACAGGTCTTCCTCCTCTCGTGTCTTGCCGCGGTCTTCTAGTCGCGCGACCCCGTGATCGCCCGCAGGCGCAGCCGCACCGCCTCGACCCCAGCCGGGTCCTTCGCGGTCTCGATGTGGCGCCGGTACGCGAGCGCCGCGGTCTCGAAATCTCCCTGCCGCTCGGCCAGCCGCCCGAGGTTGTACCAGCAGGCCGAGCACGACGGGTCCACCACGGTGGCCTGCCGGTACTGCGCGAGCGCCCCCGCCAGGTCCCCCTGGCCCTCCAGGAACGCCCCGGAGCCCGTGAGCACGCCCGGGTCGGACGGGTAGCGGGCCAGGGCCTCCCGCGCGGCCTGCTCCGCGCCCACCCGGTCCCCGGACGCCGAGCACGCCTGCGACAGCGCCACCAGCGCGTCCCGGTCCCCGGGCCGGACGCGCAACGCCTCGCGCAACTGGACCACCGCCGTCTGGAAGTCACCGGTCGCGGCCGCGGCGAGGCCGAGGTCGTAGCGCGCCTCGAACCAGTCGGGGTGTTCGAGGACCAGGTGCCGCAGCGTCTCGACCGCCTCCGCGGTCCAGCCCGCGCCCATCCGCGCCACGGCCCGGTTGAGCGCGATGTCCGCGTCCCCGGGCCTCGCCGCGTGCAGGGCGTCCAGGAGGGCCGTGGCCTGGTCCGCGCGTCCCACGCGCACGAGCGCCACGGCCAGGTCGTTGTCAATCGCGGCCGATCCCGGATGCCGCTTCCGGGCCTCCTCGAACTGCGCGACGGCCCCCCGCGAGTCGCCCTCGGCCAGGAGGGTCCGGCCCATCAGGTAGTGCCATCCCGGGGTCTCGCGCGTGGAGGCCGGCATCTCGCCCAGGGCCTGCCGGGCCTCGATCACCCGCCCGCCCACGAGGAGCGTGCGCACGCGCTGGAATTCGCGGCCCCCGACCCCGAGGGCGTCCAGTTCCCGTGCCTGCCACGAGCCGGCGCACGAGACCACGACCATCAGGACCGACAGGCGGGCCGCGACCTGGGACATCGGCAGCATCCTACCGGGACACCTCCTTCGAGATCCTCATCGGGCAATAGGTCGGCCCGCACATCGAGCAGTACGGCGATTCCCGGTACCGCGGCCCCGGCAGCGTCTGGTCGTGGTACTCGCGCGCCCGCTCCGGGTCCAGGGACAGCGCGAACTGCCGGTCCCAGTCGAAGGCGTACCGGGCCCGGGCCATCTCGTCGTCCCGGTCGCGCGCCCCGGGCAGTCCCCGGGCCACGTCCGCCGCGTGGGCCGCGATCTTGAACGCGACGATCCCCGCGCGCACGTCCTCGATGTCGGGCAGGCCCAGGTGCTCCTTGGGCGTGACGTAGCACAAGAAGTCCGCGCCCGCCATGGCCGCAAGCGTGGCCCCGATCGCCCCCGTGATGTGGTCGTACCCGGGCGCGATGTCGCACACCAGGGGGCCGAGCACATAGAACGGCGCGCCGTGGCACGCCTCTTTCTCGCGCTCGACGTTCCAGGCGATCTGGTCGGCCGGGACGTGGCCCGGTCCCTCGATCATCACCTGGACTCCGGCCTCCCAGGCGCGTCGGGTCAACTCGCCCAGGGTGTCGAGTTCCGCCATCTGCGCCGCGTCCGAGGCGTCGTGCAGGCAGCCCGGCCGCAGCCCGTCCCCGAGCGAGAGGGTCACGTCGTGCTCCGCCGCGATCTCCAGGATGCGGTCGAAATATTCATAATATGGATTTTCCCGGTCATTCCGCTCCATCCACCGGAGCATCAGGGCCCCGCCGCGGCTCACCACCCCGGTCAGGCGGCCGCCCACGAGCCGTGCGTGCTCCCGCAGGACCCCGGCGTGGATCGTCATGAAGTCCACGCCCTGCTCGGCCTGCCGGGCCACGACCCCGATGAAGTCGTCCACGGTCAGCAACGCGCTGTCCTTGACGGGGTCCACGGCCTCATAGACCGGGACGGTCCCCACCGGGGCCGGGCACGCCTCGAGCACCGCGCGCCGGATGTCCTCGATGCCCGGGCCGGTCGAGAGGTCCATCACCGCGTCCGCCCCGTACCGCAGGGCGATGCGGACCTTTTCGATCTCCTCGGTCAGACAGGACGTGGTCTGCGACCGCCCCAGGTTCACGTTGACCTTGACGCGCAGGCCCGCGCCGATGCCCACGGGCTTCAGGTTGCGGTGCGCCGGGTTCGCGGGGATCACGATCCGTCCCGCCGCGACCCCCGCCGCGACCTCGGACACCGGCAGGTCCTCGCCGCGCGCCACGGCCGCGGCCTCGCGGCTCACGATCCCTTGAAGGGCCAGCGTCCGTTGTGTCCGGACCGACCCGTCGTCTTTGCGTCCCGTGGTTTCCAATCTCCCAGACCTCGTTCTCAAGAGGCGTCCAGCCGGTTTGATAGCGCGTTTTCGCGGCCCGCACAAGACGCCCCCGCCGCCCCCGCGTCCAACGCGGCCCTGACACTGACACTGTCCTCTGTCACTGTCCGCTGTCCCTGACTCTGTTCCTGAACCTGTCCCCCGGCGTCCGGGATCCGGGGTCCGGCTTCCGGGATCGCGGTGCACGTGGCTCCATCGTCACGCCCCGTCTCCCGCGTCCAACGCGGCCCTGACACTGACACAGCCCCTGTCACTGTCCCCTGTCCCTGACTCTGTTCCTGAACCTGTCCCCTGCCCCTCGCTCGCCCCGACAGTCCGCGCCTCCCGGTCTCCTGCTACAATGCCGCCCATGCTCGTGCTCGGCATCGAGACCTCGTGCGACGAGACCGCGGCCGCAGTGGTGGAGGACGGGCGGGTCGTCCGGTCCAACGTGGTCTGGTCCCAGGTCGCAATCCACGCCCGCTTCCGGGGGGTCGTTCCGGAGATCGCCTCGCGCAACCACCTGCGCGCGGTGGTCCCGGTCGTGGAACAGGCCCTGGGGGAGGCCGGGGTGCCCCGGACGGCCGTGGACGGCCTCGCGGTGACCGTGGGACCGGGGCTCATCGGGTCCCTCCTGGTGGGGGTCCAGTTCGCCAAGGCCGCGGCCTTCGCCCTGGGCCGCCCCCTGGTCGGGGTCAGCCACCTCGAGGCCCACGTGATGGCCGCGTTCCTCGCGGACGCCCCCCCCGAGTTTCCCTTCGTGGCCCTGGCCGTGTCCGGGGGGCATTCGAGCCTCTATCGGGTCCGCGGCCTCGGCCAGGTGCGATTGCTCGGCCGCACGCGCGACGACGCGGCGGGCGAGGCCCTCGACAAGGCCGCGGCCCTCCTGGGACTTCCCTATCCGGGTGGGGTCCACGTGGACCGCGTGTCCGAGGGGCGCGACCCGGGCCGGGTGCGCTTCCCCCGCGCCATGATCCACGACGACGACACCCTGGACATGTCCTTCTCGGGGCTGAAGACCGCGCTCCGGCGGCACCTGGAGGGGATCGGGCGGCCCCTGACGGACGGCGAGGTCGGCGACGTCGCCGCCTCGTTCCAGGAGGCGGTGGTGGACGTGCTCGTGGCCAGGACCTTGAAGGCCGCGCGCGTGACCGGGGTCCGGCACGTGGTGGTCGCGGGCGGAGTCGCCGCGAACCGGAGGTTGCGCGCGCGGATGGCCGAGGCCGCGCGCGACGCGGGCCTGGCCCTGCACCTCGTGCCGCTTGCCTACTGCACGGACAACGCCGCCATGGTCGCGGCCCTGGGGTATCATTATCTTTTCGGGGAACTCGCGGGGTCCCGGGCGGTGCCGCGGGACCTGGACATGGACCCGTTCGAGCGCCACGTCCTGGACGGGTGGTGAGGAGGGTCGCGGTGCGCGGGCCGGATGGATTTCTGGCGGTGGCGGTCGCCTGGTTCCTCGCGTGCGGCGCCGGCGCGGCCCCACCATCCCCTGCGGACGACGCCGCGCCGGACGCGGACGTTGCGGCGCCCGAGGAGCCGGACGACGCCCCGGTCGAGGCGGGCGAGGACCTTCTTGGGGACGCGGAAGAGGCCCCCGACGTGCCCAGGACGTGCGAGGAAGTCCTCGGGAAGGGGCAGTGCGCCTCCGATGGCGCGTGCGCGGCCTGGACCGTGTGCCTGGGCGTCGGGGGGTGCGAGGAGCCGCCCTGCTGGGGGCTCTGCGAGGACTATCCGGGCACCTGCCTGCCTCGGACCCTGCCGGAAGTCTGCGATCGGGATGAGGATTGCGGCGAGGACGCGGTGTGCGTGGACCGGGGGGCAGGCGGCGAGGTCGCGCCGGTCGGGCTGTGCCGGAAGCGGCCGTCCGCGGACGCCTGCCACGACGACGGCCACTGCCCCACGGGGCAACGGTGCGCCGGGGAAGTCTCCTGCGGTCTCGACGCGCCGTGCCTCGGACCCGAGTACCCCGGGCGGTGCCACGCCCCTCCCGAGGCCGGGCGGTGCTTCGAGGACTCGGACTGCCCGCCCGGACAGCGGTGCGCCGGGACCGCGTGGTGTGCATTCGACGACGCGGACTGCGCGGGGGACGTGGCGGGGACGTGCACGGCCGCGAGCGGGTGCGTCACGGACGCGGACTGCGCCGGCTCCCCCGACGGGGGATTCTGCGTGGGGGCCTTCCAATGCCGGGAGGACGCCCACTGTGCGTTCCCCGACCGGGAGGGATTCTGCGCGCCCGCGCCGGGGCTGCGCCGGTGCTGGCAGCAGGACCACTGCGGAGGGGACTGGGTGTGCCGGTCCGCGCTCTTGTGCCCGCCCGGCACCTTGTGTCTGACCACAGGCGAGGCCCACCCGGGTGTGTGCGGCGAGCTCCCGGCCCCGGGCGAGGGCGTGGCCCTGACCCTGGACACGAACCAGGTCCAGCGCAACGTCCCCTTCCACGCCGTGGTGGTGAACCAGGGACCGGTCCCCATCTTCCTGGACCCCTGCTTCGTGGCCGTGGTCCAGTTCAGGGACGACCAGGGCCAGTGGAGCGAGTCGTGGATCCCGGAGGCGCGACACCCGGCCTGCGAGGAAGGGGGAACCCTGCCGCTGTGGCCCCTCCCCCCCGCAAGCGGCACCGCGGCCACGTTTTCGGTGGACGTGCCCGGGACCTACCGGGTCCAGGTCCCCTACCGGGTCGGGTGCGAGCAGGGCGTGGAGCGCACCGAGGCCCGGTGCAAGAGCGACGCCCTCGCGGCGACGACCCTGGCCTTCGAGGTGTTTTGAGACAGCGCCTCGGCCAGCACTTCCTGCGCGACGCCTCGGTCGCGGCCCGCGTGGTGGCGGCCCTTCGCGCAGGCCCCTCGGACACGGTCGTCGAGGTCGGCCCGGGGCGGGGGGCGTTGACCACGCACCTCGCGGGGCGATGCGGGCGCCTGGTCCTGGTCGAGCGGGACCCGGACCTGGCGCGCGGGCTCCGGGACCGACTCGCGGGCCGCGGCGAAATCACGGTCGTGGAGGACGACGCGGCGAGGGTGGACCTCGCGGCCTTCCTGCCCACGACCGGGGCCCTCGTCCTCGGAAACCTCCCCTACGAGGCCTCGACCGCGATCCTCGCGAACCTCCTGCGGGTGCGCCGGCGCATCGCCCGGATGGTCCTGATGTTCCAGCGCGAGGTGGCCGAACGCATCGCCGCGCCCCCGGGCACCCGGGAACACGGGGCCCTGTCCGTCCTGGTCCAGGCCCGCTGCCGCGTGGAGCCCCTGATGGACGTGGGTCCCGAGCGCTTCTCACCCCCGCCGCGCGTGTGGTCCCGGGTCCTTCGCCTGACGCCCCTGCCGCCGGACCACCCCTTCGCGGACGCGGCGGATGCCCCCTCCTTCGAGGACCTCGTCCACGCCCTGCACGCCCACCCGCGCAAGACCGTCCTGAACTCCCTGTCGCCGGGCCTGGGCCTGTCCCGGTCCGCGACCCTGGCGCTCCTCGACCAGGCCCGCGTGGACCCCCTGCTCCGCCCCTCCCACGTGCCCCTGGATCAGGTCGTGTCGCTGTGGCGTGCCTCGCAAGACGCCGCCGCGCCGCGCTGACGGCTCGCCCCCGCGGTCACGCGCCTTCGGGTTCCGGACGAGTCCGGCAGAGGAGTCCCGCGCTTTGTCGAGCACGAGTTCCGCCGGTCCCTCCGCTGCGGCATCCTCGCCGAGGGCTTCGCGCGGTTGCGGTGATCCTGAAGCCCGCGTCCAGCAGGCTGTACCCGTCGCGGAGCTGGGCGTCGAGGTCTCGTCGCCGATCCCTCTGTACGGCGAAACCGGAGTCAGAGGACAGGTTCAGGGGACAGTGTCAGTGTCAGTGTCAGTGCCACGTTGGTCGCGGGGAATGGGGGGGCGGGGCGGCCCCGTGGGTCCGGGGTCGCGCAGGCGTTGCCGGAGGTCCTCCGCCGAGACCGGCCGCCCCGCGAGCCACAGGTGGGCCTCGCAGCCGGCCCCGCAGTCCGACGCCCCGAACCCGCGGACCGGCGCGCTTCCCAAGACCGCCCCGGCGACCGTCCGGTTCACCTCGCACTCGGAGCGGGGGGTCTGGGGGAGCAGGATCACGTCCACGACCCGCGCCGCCGGGTGCGACGTCAGGAAGTCAATGTGCCAGCGCCTCCGCTTGGCCCGCGCCTGGTGGCGCGCCACGCGCCGGCGCAGGTGGCGGCGCGCGCTGCCCACATACAGGTACCACCCCGCCGGGAACTCGCACTCGCCCAGGGCCCCCACGCGGACCCGGATGCGCCTCGCGACCTCGATCACGAGGACGTACAGCCCGGAATCCGTTCCACGCCCGCGAGACGACCCCGTCATCGTCCTCCCCGTCGCGCCCGAGGGCCGGTCACAGCCCGCGCCGCCACTCCGGCTTCAGCATCGAGTCGTCGCCCGCGGCGAGGACGCCGTCCACGGATAGACGACGCCCCGCCGAGCGAACGCAGGCGCGTCATACCGGCCTCTTCATCGCGCCGACCGCGATCTCCAGGAATTCGTCTTCGGTCAGCCCGAGTCCGACGAACTGGCGGACCCGCTCCCGGCTCACGTTCGCGGCGAACCGGGGCTCGCGCAGGCGCTTTCGGATGGAGGAGGGCTTCACGTCCGCCACGGACCTGGACGGCAGCACGCGCGCCATCGCGAACACGAGACCGGTCACGGACTCGCCCGCCGTGAGCGCGAAGTCGAGCGGCGTCCGGCACGGGACGCCGAGGTGGTCGCCGTTGTGGGCCACGATCGCGTCGCACATCTCGGCAGGGTAGCCCAGGGCCCGCAAGCGGTCCGCGGCCACGAGGCCGTGGCGGTTCGGGTCGCCGTCCACGTCTTCGTAGTCGAGGTCGTGCAGGAGTCCCGTGAGACCCCACAGGTCCTCGTCGTGCCCGAGGCGCCGCGCGAGCGCCCGGAGGACCGCCTCGGACGCCCGCGAATGTTCCAGCGTGTAGTCGGACTTCACGTGGGCCTTCAGCAGGGCCAAGGCCTCGTCGCGCGTGGGAAGTCCCGGCATGGTCGGCCTCCCGGTTCTGTCGCCGTGGTAGTACCCGACCTCGACGCGCTCCGCAAGGGGGCGCGATCCCCCACGATTCGCCACCCCGATCTCGGAAAAACGACGGAACACGTTGATTTGTCGCGGTCTCGTGCCATCCGCGATTTGGAAATCGCGGCCCCAGGGTGGTGAAATGAAACGAAGCAGATTTCATGTCTATTCGAAGGATTGCGGAAATTGAGGGCGGATTTGGGATTCCCCTCGATGCGCCGGCCCGATTTCCAAAGGTTCTGCGACGGTCCGGCGCGCCACGCGTGATCATTCCAAAGACGCCGCCAGGCGGACCCGGAGGCCCACGGACGTGCCGCTGGCCGCATCCATCCTCGTCGCGTCCATCCTCGTGCCCACGGCCTCCACGGCCCCGGTCTCGGGGTCTCTCGTGACCCCGTTCAGGGCCGAGCGGGCGCCCGCGAGGTCCCAGAACACGACCTTCCGGTCGAAGACCCAGGGGGTCATCGGGTCGTCGGTCCGGCGGGCGTGCAGGTAGAACGGGACCTGGTCCCCGATCGCCCCCACGATGTGGACGTCCCGCTCCTCGACGAACACCCCGTATCCCGTGTGGCCCTCGTCCCACACGATCCCCTGGGCGGCCGGGTCCATCGGCTGCCACCCCAGGCCCCCACCGGTCCGCGCGAAGACCTTGCCTTCCGTCCCCACGGCCCATGCGTTGCCCCAGTCGCGCCCGTGGATCCCGTACAGGACCCCCTCGCCGCCCGACGGCTGCAGCAGCCCGTTCTGCCAGTCCTGATAGAATGCCCCCCGGAACCCCGTGATTCCCCCGCATTCGGTCGTCTGGTTGCCGTCGTAGTACAGGATCGTGTAGTTCGGACTCCCGTACTGGTCGAGCGAGGTCCCCGCGGCCCACACGGCCGAGTCGCTCGCGGCCCACATCGCGTGCACCTCGAGCGAATCGAACTGGACGCACCCTCCCCACGGGTCCACGAACGCGGCCATGGCCTCGCAGGGGAGCCAGCCCCCGGTCATCTCGTCCCAGGTGCAACGCTCGATGGTTGCCCGGAGGTCCCCGACCTGGCCTGCGCCCCCCGCGTAGTACTGGGCCGAACCCGGCGCGCGCGTGACCGCCGCCAGGTCCGCATCCCCGTCCGAGGCCACATGGGACGGGTTCATCCCGGGGTCGAAGGTCCAGGCCAGGGCACCCCGGTCCCACGCCGCGGACACCGGGACCACCCTCCCCGTCCCCAGGTCGAGGACGGACCCCACCGCCAGCCCGCCCGAGACGCCGTTCAACTCGCCCTCGGTCCCGGCCGGGTGCCAGGTCGCGGTCTGGTGGTCGAAATCGAAGACCGCCGGTGCCTCGAAGTCCCCGAGATCCCCGTTTGGCGGGTCCAGGACCCCGGCCACCGACAGCGGCCCGCCCTCGACGCGCTCGACCGCGTTGAACCCCGTCGCGTAGTCTCCGGCGAGATGGACGCTCAGTTCCCAGGGCACGCACGTCCCACCCAGGCACGTCCCGTAGGGGTCCGCCTGCGAGCACTCGGTGAAGTCGGGCACGGGCTGATACGAACACCCCGCCAGGGGATCGCAGGCGTCGTTCGTGCAGTCGTTGCCGTCGTCTTCGCAGACCACCGGCGTTCCCCCGCCGCACCAGCCCCAAGAGCAGAGGGTGCCCTCGGTGCAGAGGTCGTAGTCCTCGCACGCCCCCTGCTCGTTCGCGGCCGGGTGCTGGCAGCCGACCTCGGGGTCGCACGAGTCCTCGGTGCAGTCGTTCGCGTCGTCGCAGACCGCGGGCAGGCCGAGGCACTGTCCGGCCTGGCACGAATCGCCCTCGGTGCAGGCGTCCTGGTCGGCGCACAGCCGGCCGATGACCACGTTGTCCACGAAGACCCCGCCGAAGTCGTTCAGCCGCTCGTCCCCGGTCGTGAACCGGAATCCGATCCGGAAGGGGGCATACCCGTACCACTGAAGTTGCGAGGTCAGGTCCACGCCGCTCACGCGCACGGGTTTCGGGCGGACCGGAACGCCGTTCGATGTCTGGACCCACCACTGCGGATTCCCCCACGACGAGGACCACACCTGGACCTCGCCGGCGCCCTCGATGGACAGGAAGACCTCCAGGACGTCGTTCCACTGGCGCCCCTGGCCGCCCGTCGCGACCCGGTTGGACCACTCGTTGTCCAGGCGCAGGTCGAACGACAGGAATGCCTGCTGCCCGGACGCGACCTGGATCACGCCCTCGCTCAAGGCCGTGCCTTCGTTCGCCTGACCCGGCGTGTCGTAGGAGCCGGTGGCCGGGTCTCCGTAGTACAGGAAGGCCGACGGAGACCCGGGGGCGTTGCTCGCCACCTGCCAGCCCACCACCGGGTCCGAGTTCTCGAACGAGAACCCCGCCCCGTCCTCGAAGTCCACGCGGAAGAGGTCGTTCGCCTCGTGGATGCATCCGGCCTGCGGGTCACACCGGTCTTCGGTGCACGGGCTCTGGTCGTCGCAGGTGCGAGCGGGTCCGGGAACGCATTCCCCGCCCTCGCACCGGTCGTTCACCGTGCACTCGTCGCCGTCCGAGCAGGCGGTCCCGTCCGCCCTGGGCGTCCAGGCGGTCTGGCTGGTCTCCGGCACGCAGCGCCGGCAGGGGTCCTGTGGGTCCTCGTCCCCGCGCCCGTAGCACGCCCCGTCGATCAGGCAGGCCCCGGCCGCGATGACGCTCGCGTCGCACGTCCCGTCCCCGAGACACGCGTCGAGCGTGCACCACTTCCCGTCGTCGCACTCGTAGGGGGTGCCGGCGCACTGACCCGTGGTCCCGTCGCACCGGTCCTCCTTCGTACACGCCTCCCCGTCGTCGCACACGGTCCCGTCCCGCGCGGTCCACGCGGTCTGGTTCAGCGTGGGGTTGCAATACAGACACGGGCCGCTCTCATCCCCGTTCGCCCGGCACACCCCGGCAATCAGACAGAAACCTGCCTCGACCGTGTGGGAACAGGCCCCGTCGCCCAGGCAGGCGTCGTCCGTACACGCCAGGAGGTCGTCGCACCCGTAGGCGACCCCCCGGCACTGCCCGGCCTTGCAGGCGTCGGAGTGGGTGCACGCCTCGCCGTCGTCGCAGGACGTCCCGGTCTGTTTCGCCGTCCACGTGTACTTCTGTACGCTCGGGTCGCAGACCAGGCACGGGTTGTCGGCGTCCTCGGCCCCGGCCTCCACGCACGTCCCGGCGATCAGGCAGAACCCGGACTTCAGCGCGTGGTCGCACGTCCCGTCCCCGCGGCAGGCGTCGTCCGTGCACAGGAGCCCATCGTTGCAGTCGTAGCCGGTCCCGAGGCAGGCCCCTCCCTGGCATTTCTCGCCGTACGTGCAGGCGTTCGCGTCGTCGCAGGCCCCCCCCTCGTTGACCGGGGCCATCGCGCACTCACCCGTCGCAGGGGCGCATCGGTTCTTCAGGCACGCCGTGTCGTTCGAGGAGTCGCAGGTCACGACCGTGGCCGGGTCCACCACGCACCGGTGGGGGAACACGCCCGTGTCGCACACGAGCGACCCGTTGCACGCGTCGCCGTCGTCCGGGCAGTCCGAGGTGGTCTCGCATTCGCACGCGTTCACCGGACCCGGCGCGCACTCCCCGCCGGAGCACGCATCCCCCACGGTGCACGGGTTCCCGTCGTCGCAGGGGGCCGTGTTGGCCACGTGGACGCACCCCCCCTCGACCGACGGGTCGCACCGGTCGTCGCTACACAGGTCGCCGTCGTCGCAGTCGGGGGGCGGTCCGCCCACGCACACGCCCCGCACGCACGCGTCCCCGGTGGTGCACGGGTTTCCGTCCTCGCACGAGAGTTGATTCTGACTCCAGGCGTGGTCGTCCGTGTCCGGATCGCACCACAGGCACTCGTTGTCCGGGGAGCGCTCTTGGGCGGCCACGCACGCCCCGTCAATCAGGCAGAAATCCGCCACGACTTCGACGGTCTCGCACCCCCCCGCGCCGTCGCACGCCTCGATCGTGCAGTCGAGCCCGTCGTCGCAGGCGTAGGGTTCGCCCGCGCACTCCCCCCCGGCGCACGTGTCCCCGGCCGTGCAGGGGTCTCCGTCGTCGCACGGCCCGGACCAGGGGCTCCAGCCGCTCGCCTGGACCTGGGCGTCGCACCACAGGCACGGGGTCTCCGGGTGGTGCTCCCCGTGCGGCACGCAGGCCGCACCCGCCCCGGGCTCCCCGATCACGCAGTAGTACGGAGCCAGCACGTAGTCGCACCCGCCCGCCCCGTCGCACACGTCCTGGGTGCACGGCAACTGGTCGTCGCACGAGTACGCGGTCCCCGCGCACGTGCCCTGCCCGCACCGGTCCTCCTTCGTGCACGCCTCGTGGTCGTCGCAGGCCTCGCCCTCGAAGACCGGGGTCATCGCGCACTGCCCCGTGGCCGGGTCGCACAGGTTCGCTCGGCACTTCGTGTCCTGGGAGGGGTCGCACGTCACCACGGTCGCGGGGTCCACCTCGCAGGCCGCCGGGTACGTCGCGTGGTCGCAGAACAGGGTCCCGTTGCAGGGGTTGCCGTCCTCGTGCGGGGCGCAGTCCGCGTCCGCCTCGCACTCGCACACGTTCTCCCCCCCCACGCACGCCCCGGCCTCGCACGTGTCGCGCGTCGTGCACACGTTGCCGTCGTCGCATCCGCCCGGCCTCGGCGACCAGTCCAGGTTCCCCGTCTCCGGCAGGCAGAACAGACACTCGTTGTGGGGCGAGAGGTCCCCCACCTGATAGCATTCCCCGTCAATCAGGCAGGCCCCCGGCGCGACCGGGTGCGCGCACCCGGCCTCCCCGTCGCAGCGGTCCTCCGTGCACGCGACCCCGTCGTCGCACAGCGCGGCCGGGTCCTCGTCCGTCCCGCCGTCGCAGTCGTTGTCCACCCCGTCGCAGACCTCGGCCTCCGGCGTGGGCGCGTCGCACTCGCCCGGGACCCCGTCCACGCAGGCCCTCCACCCCTTGCAGGTCCCGTGCTCGTTGGTCACCGAGCACTCCTCGCCGCAGGGCGGGACCTCGGCCGCGTCGGGTCCGGCCTCCCTCGCATCCCCGACCTCCGCGCCGGGGTCCACCGCGACCTCCCCGGCCTCGGCCCCCGGCTCCGGGAGGTCCCCGCCCGGTTCGCCCGGCGCGTCCGCCGGCCCGACGTCCTCCGCGCCCGGACCCACGTCCGCGTCCGGCACCGAGTCTCGTCCGCCGCCTCCGCCCCCGCACGCGATCCCCCAGATGCAACACGCCGCGATTCCGGTCCACGCCGACCTGCGCATGGTGTCCTCCTCGATTCGAAGTTTCGAGGGCCCCAACCCGCCCCGTGGTCCGCCCTCGTCCACGTCCCCGGATTGTACCCGATTCGCACCCGCCGTGCCTGCGCCTCTGGCCCCATCGGGTCCGTCGGATCGGCCGGCCCGCCCCCGTCAGTCCGGGGGAGTGCGCTTCGCGACGGGGGAGTGCTTGAACGTCAGCAGGAGGAGGTTCTGGATCTGGAACGCCTCGATCAACTGCGGCTGCCGGACCGCCCGGAACTGGTAGTCGAGCGACGCCCACGAGGTCAGGCCGAACGAGACCTGGACACCGAGGTTCACGTTGGTCATCCGGAACGCGCCCCGATCATCGCCGGTCCTCTTCTGGCGCAAGAAGGGCGTCATCGCCTCCGCGAAGGCGAGGTAGCCCACGCGGTCTCCCACGACCTTCCCCTGGAGGGTCATCGCCACCTCGGTGCCCGCCTGGACGTAGGAGTGCAGGTCCTGGACCTCGCGCTCCTGGACGCCGTCCCCGTCCACGTCGGTCAGGGCTCCGGTCAGGGCCATCTGGCCGTCCGCGAAGACCTGCACCGAACCGAAACCCGCCCGAAACTCCCACTCGACGACCGGCCGCGACAGGGGGCGGGCGAACAGTCCCACGGCCTCCTTCAGCGTCAGGGGGAGGAACGGGTCCGTCAACTGGATGCGCTTGCCGGTCCGGATGACCCGGCCGTCCTTCGACCACTGCGTGTCGTAGGTGACCTGCACGTCCTCGCCCGGGAAGAGCGACGTGTCCAGCAGGAACCTCGCGAACGGGCCGAGCCACGGGACGGCCGGGATCTTGTAGTAGTAGTCACTGCCGAGTGTGACCTGGTCCGCCGACTTCACGAACTCGTCGATCGGAGGGCCGTACGTGAAGGTCTCGAGCACCTGGAGACGGTTGCGCCAGTCGTGCGAACCCACCTGGTAGTCGAAGCCGGTATCCAGCGAACCCCCGAGCGTCCAGTTCTGGCCGTCGGCCTTGCCGACCACGCTCCGGTTGTGGCCGAAACTGACGTTCGCTCCGATCGTCACCCAGGGGTTGAATCCCATGTCGGGGGGCGGCGCCAGGGCCGCTTCTTCCGCCTCGGGCACGTACTTCGGCTCCTGGGCCATCGTCCGACTCGCGCCCGCCAGGGCCGCGCCCACCGCGATCCAGACCGCCGTCTTCCGATGAAACGCTCCCATGTTCGCCTCCGTCCCGGTCGAACGCCCAACCTCCTCCTACTAGATTCGCGCGAGTCGTTCAAGGTGCCCCGTTCCCCCAAGATCGCCTATCTGTACCGCGCCGCGAACTCCTTTCGTCACCACCCGCCGTTCCGCCATCGTCAACCTCATCGAAACGCTCCCCGACCAACCGTCAGGAAAGCATCTTTCCCCGCTCCTTTCTCCCCCCTTCAGAGCGATTCCCTCCGTGAGGCAACGAGGATCCCTCGAAAAGATCTTTCGTGACGCAAATCGTCCGTTTGACATCCCCCCGGACCCAGGGGAACCTTCGCTGGGAGGCCTGTCTTGTGGATGAAAGTTCCCGTCGGCCGCGTGGGCCTGGATCCGCCCCTCCAGAGTTGTTCTTGCCTGGGCGATGGGCTCGGCGACGAGTCCGGGGGAACCCGGTCCTCCCATTGCAACCCGGTGTCGGCGGGCGACCGAATCGCCGGTGAGAGGAGAACCAAGAGGATGAAGAGACTTCCAACCATGCTGTTGTTGCTGGCCGTGGCCGCCGGAGCGGGGTGCGGCACGGGAAGCGGCGGACGCGACGCCGGTCCCGGTGACGCGACCATGGACGCGCTCGAGACCCGGGACGTCGTGGAGGCGGCGGCCGACCTTCAGCCGGCGGACGGCGAGGCCCCGGAAGACGACACCCCGACCGACCAGGCCGGCGACACGGCCGAGACCCTGCCCCCTCTGCCCACCAAGGCGCCCCTGGCCGTACCCGACGACCCCTTGAAGGGGACCGGGGTCGAGAGCTGCTCCCTGTATCTGGATGAGCGCTGCCAGGACGGCAAGCGCCAGGAGTGCGCGATCTACGACTCCAAGGCGGCAAAGTGGGTGGACGACCCGGACCCGCTCTTGCGACGAGCCTTCCTCTTCGACCGGTGGCGGGACCTGTACAATTCGCCCGACGGCCAGGCCGTGGACCGCGATTTCTCGGGCGAGACGCCCCCCCTGACCCCGGAGGCGGACTGGGGAACGCCGGACCACTTCGGCGGCTACTGGGGCGCCGGGGACGGAGGCATCTGGACCGGATGGTCCACGGTGGCCGCGATCCTGAGGTACTCGCAGACCGGAACCGAGGCGGACTACGAGCGCATGGAGCAGCAGGTCCGCGACATGGTCACCCTGTACGACGTGACCGGCATCCCGGGATACCTGTGCCGGTACCACTACCTGCTGCTACCGAAGGGCGCGCCCAACACGCCGGACCACATCCTGCGCTGGGAGGACGGCTTCACCTTGTCGTCCCACGACCGCGTCATCGAGCACCCGGAATCCATCGCCAACCTGCCCGACATCTACACGGACGGGATCACGGACGAGGAAGGGAAGGTGTGGAAGGGCACGCCCATGTGGCACGGCCGGCCCAGCATCGACCAGAACACGGGGCCCATGACGTCGCTGCCCATGGCCTACGACCTGCTGCGCGACGCGGACCTGAAGGCCCGCATCGCGCACCACCTGACTTGCTACCTGAAACGGCTCCAGCGGATCGAGATCATCCATCTTCAGCAGAACAAGGACCTGCTGGAAGGCTTGATGGCTTATTTCAGCGCCGGTGATCTGAAACTGGACCCGGACGACCTCGACCTGACCAGGCTGGACCGCATCGTGGGTTACGTCCACCGTCAGGTGAACTCGCTCAACGAGGACACACTGGACAAGGGCTGTCCGGACACGATCCAGTTGAAGCCGTGGAGGGTCATTGACGCGGCCGGGGACACCTTCCTGGCGGACCTTCTGGAACTGGTCCTGGACATGGACACCGAGTCGGAGCGGGTCAACCAGATCGACCACTACTACTTCCCCAGCATCCGCGGCGGGGACGCCATGCACCTGATGCACCTCGCGGCCATCGCCTATCACTTCACCGGGGACGACATGTACCGCACGTTCCTGTACGACGAACTCATCGGCAACATCCACGCCGACCAGGTCGCAAGGACCGCGGGCGCCTTCGACCTGCCCAAGTGGTGCAAGAGCTTCTTCGGCGACCAGATCACCTACGGCCCCTGGTGGGCGTTCATCGAGATCTTGGGGGATTGCGACCTGAAGACCGAGATGCAGCGCGCCTTCCACGAGGAGATGTGGGACAAGCTGCTCAAGAACAACGGCAACGTGGATTTCGACATCCTGTACGCGGGGGCCCTGCCGCCCGACATCGCGAAGGACCGCGAGCAGGCGTTGCAGTACGCGCTCGACCATCTGCCGTGGATGGGCGGAAACGGGGGCCTGCCCATGGGGTCGCCCGACGACCCGAAGTGGCTGGACGACCCGCGCCGCAGCTACAGGATCACCCCGGCCCAGCAGATGGCGTGGGTCCCCGACGGGGTCAGCGCGGTATGCCCGACCGAACAGGAGATCAACGTCTGCACGCAGGAGATTTCGGTCATGGGAATCACGCTCCCGGGCGTCAACGGGCTGCACACGTACGACTGCACCGGCGGCGAATGGGAGTGCCCGGTCGGGGACGGCCAGTGCGTGACCAGGCAGGCCTCGGGACCCTTGCCGATCCAGTTGCGCCGGCACACCGACTTCCTGTGGCAGCGCAATCCGTTCGAGCTGGGCATCGGCGCCGGCGCCGAGGGCGGACGCCAGTACGCGGGCAGCGACTATTCCGAACCTTACTGGAACGCGCGCCGCTACGGCTTCATCACCGCGGGCAAGGGCCAGGTCCTCGCCTGGAAGACCGTGGGCGACTGCCCCTGAACACGCCGACAGGACCTTTCATCCCCGGCCCCCCCACCGAGGCGAGATTCCGGAAGGGGCCGGGGGCGTCGCCATCGAGGCGGAGGTGCAAGAGGCCCCGGGGAAGAGGGGAATCGGACCCAACTCCGCCGTCAATTTCCGCAA
>DYKK01000362.1 GCA_020722625.1 Anaeromyxobacter dehalogenans | reverse complement strand
GTCCGCGCTGAGGCGCTTCTTCCGCGAGGCCCGCGCCCTGAGCCGGCTGACCTCCGCGGATAGCATGGCAGACGCCGCGGCACGGGACAAGGGGCTCGCCGCCCGGGTCACGCCGCCGGCACCCGGAACGTCAGGCAGTAGTAGAAGGGGCTGATCTGCTCGTCGTGGAGGACCTGGGCCCCGGGGGGGAGGAGGTCGCGCGGGCTGCGGGGGTCGCGTTCCAGCAGCGTCAGCATTCCGAACAGGACGCGGTGCCAGGGGCGGCGCCGGAGGGACGGGGCGAGTTGCTCGTCCACGACGACGATCGGGGTCCCCGGCCGGGCCACGCGGGCCATCTCGGACAGGGCGAGCCTCCGGTCGCGGAAGGCGTTGATGCCGCCGACGTGGAACACGCGGTCGAAGGTCGCGTCCGGGAAGGGGAGGGCATGGGCGTCCGCGACGAGGAGCCGGACCGGGCCGAGTCCCGCGGACGCGGCCCTCCGGCGGCAGCGTTCCATCATCCCGAGGCTCAAGTCCAGGCCCCAGACCTCGGCGGGGACCCCTGCCGGGAGGTCGCGCCGCAGCAGGGGGAGGTTCGCGCCGGTCCCGGCCCCGACCTCCAGGACCCGGGCGGGCCTGCCGTCCGCCTCATCGCTCAGGGACGCGAGCGCGATGCGCCGCAGGTAGGCGTCGCGGATCGCGGCCTCCGACCCCTCGCCCTCCATCCGGGGCAGCAAGTAGCGGACCGCGGGGTCGTGCAGGGCCGCGAACCGGTCATAGACGAATCGCATCAGCCGGTCGGTCCCGGCCACGCGCGCCTCGCGGACCAGCCGGGGCAGGCCGTCCTGCACGGGCCATACCGCGCCGCAGGTCCCGCAGGACAACCGGCCGGAATCGAGGACCCCCCCGCGCTCGCGGCCGGCCCACCGCAGGCCGCCGCGGCAGTCCGGGCATCGCAGCAGGTCCGTGTCGTCGAGGCCCACCATGTCCGGTCCTTTCGCCGCCGTCAGAACCGGCGGGAGACGTCCTCGCGATACGAGTCCTGGATGGCCTGGACCTCCTCTTGGGCGACCTCGTAGGCCGCGCGGGCGATCTCCTCGCTCCGGTCGAAGGCGTAGGCGTCGAAATCCACTCCCGGGGCCTCGAACACGTGGTCCGCCATCTGGGAACGGTCCCGCCCGTTCTGCGAGAAGACGTTGTACAGCGCATGGATTCCGTCGTCCACCCTGGCCGTGACACCCCCGAGCACCGATTGCAGGACCCGTTGAGATGCGGGAATCCATCTCGTGAGCCACGGCGCGAACGATTCCACCGCGCGTTGCGAGGGCGACTGGCCGATCATGGGATTCGAGGGGAGGCAGTTCGAGGCGAGCAGGAAGTCGGCTCCGGCATCCCACAGGGTCGAGACCGGGACGTTGTTCACCACGCCCCCGTCCACGACCCGGTGGCCCTTCCAGAGGAGCGTGGGCCACAACCCGGGCATGCTGGACGCGGATCGGACGGCCAGGCCCAGGGTCCCCTCGGCCAGGACGAACTCCCGTCCGTCCACGAGGTCCAGACCGACCGGATAAAAGGGGATCTCCGTGTCGCCAAGCGTCAGACCCCCAGTGACCTCGTCCACGTAGTCCCCGATGACCTCGGTGGAGCACAGGGCCTTCTTGACCGCCATCTCCTTCAACCGAGGACCGTCCGCCACGAGCCGCTCCACGGCCGCCATCCCCCCGCCCACGAGCGCGGCCCCGACCACGGACCCGAAGGACACGCCCGCGACGACGTCCACCGGGATTTTCGCCTCGCTCAGGGCCCGGAGCAGTCCGACGTGCGCGAACCCGAAGGCCCCGCCCCCGCCGAGCGCCAGACCCACGCTGCTGCCGCGAACCACACGGGCGAGGCGCTCGAACGCCCGTCCCAGGGGGGTCGCCGGGGAGGCGAGGTCCGACAGCCGCCCGGTGTCCCAGAAGCGCTCGACCGCCCGCGGGTCGTCGGGCAGGCGCACGGCCTTGCGGCTGGTGGCGAGCGGCTGCGGCCGCCCGGGCCGGACCCGGACCGCCTGGACGCGGAAGTGCTCGTGGCGCAGGGTCCCGTGGGGCACGGGTTCGCCCGCGGCGCGGACCGTCACGACCACGGCCGGCTCCTCGAGGGCGTCGGCCCCGGCCTCGCCGCGCCGGACCCCGGTCAGGACGACCGCGCGATGCGGCGCGCCGCCGCCCGCGCCCACCAGGGACCTGACCAGGGCGCGGGCGTCCGACGCCTTCTCGGGCCAGACCACGCGCAACGCGAAGTCGTCGCGCGACGGCAGGGAACGCACCGCCACGCCGTCCACCTCGCCGTGCGACGGCGAGAACCCGAGTCGCCGGGCCGTGTCGTCCCCCCGGAGGTCCACGAGCGTCACGTCGAGGTCCGCTTCATACGGCGACGGGGTCCTCAGACACTCCGCGAGACCGTAGGCCGCCGTGGTCTCGCCCACGCGCCTGTCATAGCCGAGAACACAAACCAGGGATCCGGGCGGCTGCCGGACGTGCGCCGGGACCGCGACCTCCCCGGCGGCCATCGCGTTCAGGAACTGCCACTGGACCACCGGATTGCGCGACACGCACTCCCGGAACGCGGCGGCCGGGAAGGACACGGCCTCTCCCCGCTCGAGCGCCACGACCGCGGCGTCCGCGGGCCGGTCCAGGAGGGCCGGGGCCTCCCCGACCAGCGAGCCCCTGTCGAGGACCGCGCGGTGTCCCCCGCCTCCCGGCGCCTGGACCGCGGCGCGCCCGCGCACGATCAGGAACACGCGGGTCACCGGCTCCCCGGCCTCCAGGAGGGCCTGTCCGCGCGAGAGCCCGACGACCTCCGCGGATTCGAGCAGGCGGTCCGTCTCGTCCCGGCCGAGCACGCGGAGGAACCGGTTGCGGGCCGCGAGGTCCTGGACGGCGTCCCACCGCGTCATCAGTCGGGCCTGGGCCTCCACGTACGCGCGGAACGCGGGGAACTTCCGGCACGCTTCCTGATAGTCGCCGTCGGCGAGGTGGAGGGTCCGGCAGTCCGTGCCCGCCCGGACGCGCACCGGACCCCCGTGCCGCCTCCGCGTCCACGCCCCGATCACGCGCCCGGGCCGGAGGTCTCGCAGGACCTCTTCCCGTCGCGC
>DYKK01000361.1 GCA_020722625.1 Anaeromyxobacter dehalogenans | reverse complement strand
GCGAGCCCGGGCTTCAGCACCTTCAGTGCGACCTCGCAGCGCGCTCGCATGTCGTGCGCTCTGAAGATCGCCCCCATGCCCCCGGTCGCCAGGGGCTCGAGGATCAGGTAGCGGTCGTGCAGGACCGTGTGGACCGCGGGGAGTTCAGCCGGCACCTCGTGAAGGGCCGAGCCGTCCAGCGGGCAGAACGGCTGGGTCCCGCCGTAGGTCCGGCGACAATTCCCGCAATACTGGGTCGCGGCCTCCATCCCGTCGCGCTCCAGGGGGCAATCCGGCCGCCAGTATAAGGGCAATCGTACGATTGGCCAACTGGACGACGACCCGGGGTCCGGCATCCGGGTTCCGGGACTCGGGACCCGGGGTCCGGGGTCGCGGTGTACGTGGCTTCGTCGTCATGCCCCGTCCCCCGCGTCCAACGTGGCCCTGACACTGTCACTGACCCTGACACTGACACTGATTACTGAAACTGTTCCTGAACCTGTCCACTGAACCTGTCCACCTGTCACGGACCCTGCCCCCTGCCCCTGCCACCACCACGGTCCCTTCGCCTCGCGCGGACCCGCAACGATCGAACGCCCTCTCCCGGACCGGCCGACCTCTGCTATCCTTCGCATCGGCTCGCGTCTTGGGGGGACGGGCATGGACCGCGACGAGGCCGCGCAAGAACTCGACAGGCTCCGGCGTGAAATCGAGCACCACAACTATCTCTACTATGTGAAGGATGCACCCGAGATCTCGGACGCCGAATTCGACCGACTTTTTCGTCGCTTGATCGAGATCGAGGAGGCCTTCCCCGACCTGGTCACGCCGGATTCCCCCTCGCAGCGCGTGGGGGCCCCACCCGCGGACGAGTTCCGGCCGGTGCCCCATCGCGTGCCCATGCTGTCGCTCCAGAACGCGATGGACGAGGGCGAGATGCGGGACTTCGAGGCGCGCCTCGCCCGCTTCCTGGGCCGCGACGACCCGCTCGACTACGTGGTGGAACCCAAGTTCGACGGCCTGTCCGCGGAACTGGTGTATGAAAACGGGGTCCTCGTCACCGGGGCGACACGCGGGGACGGGTTCACCGGCGAGGACGTGACCGCCAACCTCCGCACCGTGCGGACCATCCCGTTGCGGCTGCGCGACGACCGCCGGCCCGTCCCGCGCCTGGTCGAGGTCCGCGGCGAGGTCGTCATTCCCGTGGCCCGCTTCGAGGAACTCAACCGCGAACGCGAGGCTCGCGGCGAGACGCCGTTCGCCAATCCCCGCAACGCCGCGGCCGGGTCCGTGCGACAACTGGACCCGACCATCACCGCGGGCCGGCCGCTCGAGTTCTACGCCTATGCGATCGGGGCGTCGGAGGGCTTCGAGGTCGAGGGGCAGTGGGACCTTCTGCAAGCCCTGCGCGACTACGGCTTCAAGGTGACGGACCTCGCCCGGCGCGTGCGAGGCATGGACGACGTGATCGGGGAGTACCAGAGGTTGCTGGGCTTGCGCGACGAACTCCCCTTCGAGGTGGACGGCACCGTGGTCAAGGTGGACCGGGCCGCCCTTCAGCGGGAACTCGGCGAGGTGTCGCGCAGCCCCCGGTGGGCCATCGCCTGCAAGTTTCCGCCCCGGCGCGAGGTGACGCGCATCGAGCGCATCCTCGTGCAGGTGGGCCGGACCGGGGTGTTGACGCCGGTCGCGGTCCTGGCCCCGGTGCGGGTCGGGGGCGTGACCGTGCGGCGCGCTACCCTCCACAACGAGGACGAGGTCGCGCGCAAGGGGGTCATGGAAGGGGACTTCGTGTTCGTCCAGCGGGCCGGGGACGTGATCCCGGAGGTCGTGGAGGTCCTGGCCGACCGCCGGGACGGAAGCGAGAGGCCCTTCGTGATGCCGGACCGCTGCCCCTCGTGCGGGGGACCCGTGGTGCGCGAGGAGGGCGAGGCCGCGCGCCGCTGCGTGTCGTCGTCCTGCCCCGCGCAGCGGAAGGAGCGCATCACGCACTTCGCGTCCCGGCGGGCCATGGACATCGAGCACCTGGGCGACAAACTGACCGACCAGCTGGTGGAACAGGGCCTGGTGCGCGACGTGGCGGACCTCTATCGCCTGCGGTTCGAACAGGTCGTGGTCCTGGACCGCATGGCCGAGAAGTCGGCGCAAAACCTGCTGGACGCCATCGAGAAATCGAAGTCGCGCCCGCTGGCCGCAGTCCTGTTCGCCCTGGGCATCCGGCAGGTCGGCGAGGCCCTGGCGCGCGACCTCGCCTCCCACTTCGGCGGCATCGAGGCCCTGATGGACGCGCGCGAGGAGGACCTCCTGAAGGTCGAGGGGGTGGGGCCGGTCGTGGCCCGCGCCATCCGGGACTTCTTCGACAACCCGGCGAACCGCGACGTGATCCGGCGCCTGCGCGAGGCCGGCGTGCGCATGGAGCACACGGCCCCGCGGGACGAGGCGGACCCCCGCTTCGCGGGCAAGACCTTCGTCTTCACGGGGACGCTCCGCACGATGACCCGCGAGCACGCCCAGGCCCTGGTCCTGGCCCGGGGGGGCAAGGCCGCCTCGTCCGTGTCGCGCAAGAGCGACTACGTGGTCGCGGGCGCGGACGCGGGGTCGAAACTCGCGAAGGCCCGAGACCTCGGGGTCGCGGTCCTGACCGAGGACGAGTTCCTCGCCCTGTGCGGGGTCGGGACAGGCGAGGAGGTCCCGTGAGCACCCCGGCGGGCCGTCAGTAGATCCGGATCAATTCCGTCCCGGGGTAGTAGTGCGTCAGGATGGCATCGTACTTCTTCTGCTGGTCGGCCATGCCGATGGCCCCGACCTGGCACAGGCCCACGCCGTGGCCGAAGCCGGCGCCCCGGAAGTGGAAGGCGCGCCCTGAGGGACCGTCCCGGGCGTCCACGACGAACAACGACGATTTCAGCCCGCCCAGGGCCTTGCGGATCACCAACTCCGGCGACAACTCGGCGGCCGAGTCCCGTCCCACGACCCGAAGGCGCGTCACCCGTCCCGAGACCCCCCGTTCGAGCGGCTTCAGGTCCAGGACCTCGCCCACGTCCCCGCCCGTGAACTCCCGGACCCCGCGCCGCACCTCGTCGGCCCCGACCGTCTTCTCCCACCGGAACGACTCGCGGCCGTACCGGGTCCCCCC
>DYKK01000360.1 GCA_020722625.1 Anaeromyxobacter dehalogenans | reverse complement strand
CCCTCCGTACTCAGTCACTTGGGAATCGGGCACAGGTCGGACTGACACTGGCCGTTCACGCAGCAGTTCCCCGGCTTGCAGGCCGCGTCGAGGCCGCACTTGCACTCGTAAGAGACGGGGAGGGAAGGACTCTGGACGCACCGGTCCGCGGTCGCCGGGTCGCAGACGAGCCCCTTTCCGCACCGACAACCCGCGGTCGTGCACGTGGGGTTGGGCTCGGAACAGCCGACGTGGCAACACTGGTAGGCGGCACCCGGAGTCGAGAGAACCTCCGGACACCCCACCTCGGGCGGGACGCAGTAGTCCCGGGTGCAGACGTCATCGTCATCGCAGTTCACGGGCTTGCCCCCGACGCACTTCCCGTGGTCGCAGAAGTCCTTGAGGGTGCAGGGGTCGCCGTCGTTGCAGGCCGGCCCGGACACGGGCGGATACACGCAGGTTCCGTCCTGGTCGCACTGGTCGTCGGTGCAGGGGTTCCCGTCGGAGCAGACCTTGAAGGCCGTGGCCGCGCACAGGCCATCCTGGCACCGGGACTCGATGCTGCACGGGTCGTGGTCGTCGCAGGGATCGCCGTCGGGCAGGGGCACGGCCGCGCCGCACCGGTTTTGGACGCACCGGTTCTTGGTGCACGGGTTGTCGTCCTCGCAGTCCCCGTCGGACTGGCAGGGCTTGCAGTCGGGGACGATGGGAAACAGGCACCCGGTCCCCGGGTCGCAGTCGTTCCCGGTGCACTGGTCGCCGTCGTCGCAGGACACGGGCGGTCCGACGCAGTTCCCGCCCTCGCACCGATCCGGTCCAGTGCAGGCGTTGCCGTCCTCGCAGGGCCCGGGGATCGGATTCGCGTCGCACAGCCCCGCCGGGTTGCAGAAGTCCGCGGTGCAGGGATTGCCATCGTCGCAGACGGTGGGCTGGCCCACGCACTCGCCCTGGACGCACCAGTCGGGCGTCGTGCAGGGGTCGCCGTCGTCGCAGTCCGCCCCGTCCGCCAGCATCACGCGCCAGCACGTCCCCGAATCGTTGTCGCACCGCCCCACGATGCACGGGCCGAGGCCGGGCATCGCCTGGCAGTCCTCGTGCGTCTTGCACACGACCGGCGCGACGTCCCCCCCGGGGTCCAGCCCGGTCCCGTCCGGCAGGTCGGCGCCGGGCACGTCGTGCGGCCCCGGGTCCACCGTCGTGCCCGGGTCTCCGGAATCCAGCCCCGGCGGGGGCGGCACCGAGATGGCCCCGCACCCCGCGAGGGCCACACCCGCCATCGCGTGGACCGCCGCGACCCAGGTCCGTCGTCCCATGAGCCTTCCTCCTTCCAACGGAACTGAGGCCATTATACCCGATCTCCAGCGCGAGGGGTCGTTGCCGCGGGTGGTCGCAACCGATAGAATCCCCATCGAGATGACGTCGTCCATCCCATCACGGATTCGCGAGTCCATCCTGGCGGTCCTGTTTCGCCATCTGTCCCCCTCGGAGTGGGAGGTCTATCTGTTCGGGTCGTTCGCGCGAGGGACGGCCGGGGTCTGGTCGGACGTGGACCTGGCGGTCCGGGGACCCGCACCGCTTCCCGCGGCGAAGGCGGCGCGGATCGTGTTCGACCTCGAGAGCGAGGTGCCCATCCTGCGGGATTTCGACCTGGTGGACCTGCGTCGCGCCTCGTCCCACCTGACCCGGCGGATTCTGGAGGAGGGAATCTCGTGGAACGCGCCCTGAGGTCTCGTGTCTTTCGGCAAGCACTCTCCAGCCTCGAGGAGGTCGCATTCGAGGTCGAGGGCGTTCCTCGCGCAATCCTGAGGGACGCGCGCATCCAGCGCTTCGAATTCACATTCGAGGCGCTCTGGAAGTTCCTCCAGTCGCTCGCGACCGCCGAGGGCCTCGACGCCGCCTCGCCCCGCAAGGCCCTGCAAGCAGCCCTCCGCATGGGGCTCCTGGACGACGAGGACGAGGAAGCGGCCTTCGAGGTGATCCGTTACCGGAACCTGACGGTCCACACCTACGACGAGGACCTCGCCGAAGAGGTCGAGCGGTTCATCCTCGGCCCCGGTCTGGACCTACTTCAGAAGATCGCTCGCCGAACGTCCTCGACCGGCGGGGACGCCGCGAAGGCGTCGTGACCCCTGCGCCGGTGAAGCGTTGATGCCGTGCACGCCGGCGGCGTGCCACCCCGGGGCAGGACCGGACGGTCGCGGGGTGTTTTCTCACGCGCGCGGCGGCCAGATCCCGACCCCGTCCGCGGCGATACGCGCGGCGAAGCGGTCCGACCGCGCTAGGCGTTCGCGCCATTCCCGCGAGGTCCACACGAGAACGTCCACGGGGACCGGCGCGTCCGCGAAGTGCCGGAGGAACAGAGCCGCGCGCTCCGGTGGGGGTCGAGTACTGTCCGGGACGATGACCAGGAGGTCGGCATCGCTGCGGGCCGAGTGATCCCCGCGCGCCAGCGAGCCAAAGAGGATGATGCGCTCGACGGGCACCTGTCCGGCGAGGGAGGCCGCGAGGGTCTCAAGGGCCCCGATCGTCTGGTCTCGATGAAGGGACCTGACCCTCGCAGTACTCGATGATCCGTTGCGCATGAGCGACCGCCTGTTCCGCCTGGGTCCGGGTGTAGTACTCCATGGGCGTGCCCTGGTCGAATCCGTTCGGATAACGCGTCGGGATGTAGTACTGGTCCAGATAAACAGCGCCTTCCAGGAGATTGTCCGGGATTCCCTCCCCGAGCACCCTCAGGAGTCGGCTGACCGAGTGCCCCCAGGCCTCGGCATGTCTCGCCTCGTACACGGCCTTGACCGCCTTCTCCGCGGCCTGCTGGGCCGCAAAGCAGGCCCACTCGTGGTGTCCCACCCGCACGGACTCCCGCGCGTGCTCGAGGTCCCGCCGGGCCTGCGTCATCCAGTCTCTGGAACGCTCCACCGCCGCCCCCCCTTCCGCCGAGCCTCATGATACCACCGGGAGTCGCCTGTCGTCGCGTGCATGAGGCTCCGTCGTCACACGCCGTTCATCGCGTCCAACGTGGTCCGGACACTGTCTCTGAACCTGCCCTCTGCCCCTGTTCCTGGACTTGTCCAAGTGCCCGCGGGTCCAGGTTCGCGTCGAGTTTCTTCGTCGTCGCGGCGGGCGCCATGAGGGGCGCGG
>DYKK01000359.1 GCA_020722625.1 Anaeromyxobacter dehalogenans | reverse complement strand
CTCGGTCGCTTCGCTCCCTGCGCGGGAAGCCGGGGCCCCAGTCGCGGCTGGCACGCAACCAAGACATATCAAGGTGTTCCGTCGTTCGGACGAGATCGGGGTGGTGGATCGTGGCTCGGGCGCCTGCCCCTCGAACCTCACGGCAGCGACACGGACGCGGTGGTCCCCGGGGCGAGCACGGCGCGGGCGGACCGGGATGGACCCCCCGCGACCTCGACCACGACCTGGACCTCGACCGGGTCGGGCCGCGTCATCGGGATGCGCAGGGTCCGACCCGTCGTCCCTCGCGGCAAACCGTTGACGAGGACCCTGGCCCCGTCCGGGCCCCGCACGACGAGCAGGGCGTCCAGGTACCCGATCGAGAAGCGCAGGGGGGCTCGCGGGGGATGGGCGGGGTCGAGCGTGAACTCGTAAGTCGCGTCGCGGCACACGTCGCACTTGGGGTGGGACAGGGTGACCACGTGGCGCCCGGGCGCGAGGCGCACCGGACCCGTGGTCCCGGTGCCCATGGTCCGGTCGTCCACGGTGATCCGGACCGCGGGGGGGTTGGCCTGGATCACGATGGGGACCAGGTCGGGCGGGGCGGGTTCCGGGGGCCTCCCGTTCGGGCGTTCCGTCTTCCTCGGGATGGACCCGCCCCGGACCGCCCATGCCGCGACGCGCTCGGGGCCCCGCCGTGCGGACGTTCGGGGCGCCGGCGCGACCCGTGGGGGTACAAGCGGCGCGGGGACCCCGACCTCCGGCTCCGGCAGGACCTCGACGACCGGCGGCGGCCGCGATCCGACCACCCAGACCGCCACCGCGACCAGGACCGCGCAGCCTCCCGCGAGCCCCGCGACCCACAGAACCCTGCGCCGCACCCGGGACCGCCGCACGGCCACGCGGGCCTTGCGCAACACCTCGTGAGCCTCCGCGTTGTCCGGGTCGTTCGCCAGGGTCACGTCCAGTTCGCGGATGGCCAGGGCGAACCGCCCCTCCCGGAGGAAATCCCTGGCCCGCTGGAGTCTCGCGGCCGCCACGATCCGGCGGACGGCCGCCTCCTGTTCCTTCGGCCTCTGGAAGAAACGCGGGACCTCGATCGCGGCGGGTTCCAGGCCCAGGGGGCGGGTGACCCCCTCCAGCGCGTCCGCGACCTCGGCCGCGGTCTGGTACCGGTCCGCGGGGTCGCGGGCCATCATCCGGGCGAGGATGCGGGCGAGGTCGTCGGGAAAGCCGGGGCACAGGGTCCGCACGTCCGGCACCCGCGCCTCGGCGATCGCCTTGAGCAGCCCGGCCGCCGTGTCGCTCGTGAACGGCAGGCGACCGGTCGCGGCCTGGAAAAACAGGGTCCCCAGCGAAAAGATGTCGGTCCGGGCGTCCAGGGCCTTGCCGTCCACCTGCTCCGGGGACATGTGGGCCGGGGACCCGAGGATCGCCCCGCTCACCGTCAGGTGCTCCATGTCCACGACGTGCGCGATCCCGAAGTCCATCAGTTTCAGGACGCCGTCCTCGCGGACCATCAGGTTCTCGGGCTTGACGTCGCGATGGATGACGCCCTGGGAATGCGCGTGTTCGAGGGCGCGGGCCACCGCCGCGACGACCAGGGCCGAGACCTCCGGGGTCATCGGACCGTGGCGGAGCAGGAACGAGGACAGCGTCTCGCCCGACACGAACTCCTGGATGATGAAGGCCCGCTCGCTGTCCTCGCCCGAATAGTCATAGACCTCCACGACGTTCGGGTGCCGGAGCCGGGCGATGACCCGGGCCTCCCGGTGGAACCGGGAACGGGCTTCGGCCTTCTGGGCCAGGTGCGGATGGAGGACCTTGATCGCGACCGGCCGGTCCAGGACCCTGTCCACGGCCCGGTGGACAACGGCCATGCCCCCCTGGCCGACCTCGCCGAGGACCTCGTACCGATCGAGGAAGACCTCGCCCTTCATGGACCGGACCGCCTCACGTGCCCATCCCCGTGCCCCGGACACCGGAGGGCCTTGCCAGGCGCGGGGTATGTCGTTGTCCAGATCGCCGAGGCGGCTTCCGGAACGGCCGGCGCGTGTTCCCGGTGCCTGCCATAAGAAGTTCTCTCGCCTCGCTCATACCCGCAACCCCCGAGTCCGAGGATACCACACGGCGCGGCCTCCACCGACGCGCGCGGGGTCGGGCGAAGACCGCGCCTTGACCGTCCAGGACGCGCTGTCTAGAATTGGGTCTCGGCCTGATGAAAAGGGGGACCCATGAGCCACGGGACCGACGAGCGGGAAGAACTCCAGCGGCGACTGGACACCCTCCGGCGGGAGCATCGCGAGATGGACGCCCGGATCCGGGACCTGTCCGCCCGCCCCTACCTGACCCCTGAGGACCAGATCGAGGTCGCCCGCCTGAAGAAACTCAAGCTGCGGAAGAAGGACGAGTTGATGGCCGTGGCTTCGCAACTCGGCCTGGAGTCTTGAGTCCGGATAGTTCCCTGATATCAATGTGTTCCAGAACGCGATGTCCGGCGAGGGGCCATTTCTGGCCGCATACCCGAAAAAAAACTCTTGACAAGATTTTCGGCCTTGTCCCAAGATTGCGTTGAACTTGGTGACGGCCGAGATCGAGATGCCGGTCGGAGCACTCGATTCAGGTCCTGGTGGCATGGGGCCGCCAGGGGGTTTTCCACACAAAGGAGTCGTGTCATGACCAAGGCCGATCTGATCGAAGAGGTCCGGAACGCGAAGGGCGTCGATCTCACCAAGAAGGAGACCGAGGCCGTGGTGAGCGCCGTGTTCGAGGCGATTCGCGGCGCCATCAAGAAGGACAAGCGGTTCTCCTTCCCGGGCTTCGGCACCTTCTCGGTGCGCCAGAGGAAGCCGCGCAAGGGCCGCAACCCGCGCACGGGCGCCCAGATCACGATCAAGGCGTCCAAGACGGTCGGCTTCAAGCCCGCCCCGAAGCTGAAGAGCGTGCTGTGACTTCGTGAGCCCGGGGCCCGCGGCGACGCGGGCCCCTGACCCCGCTTCCGTGGTACCCCGTCCCGCAACACGGTGGCGTTCGGCCGCCCACGATCCGCCATCCCGATCTCGGAAGAACGACGGAACACGTTGATTTGTCGCGGTCCCGTGCCAGCCGCGACTGGGGCCCCGGCTTCCCGCGCAGGGAGCG
>DYKK01000358.1 GCA_020722625.1 Anaeromyxobacter dehalogenans | reverse complement strand
TCCCGCTCGACCGCACGCGCCCGCTCGCGCCGCACCTTGGTTTCCAGGGCCCGGTCCAGGTTCCGCCGGTCTGCCTCGCCCCTCATGTCGGTCCTCCGAGGAAGACTCAATCATCAATTCTACATGCAAAAATCTTGCCCGTTCCGCTCGTCACGCGGAGCGGGGCCCGCGCGTCTTCCCGCGAGCAGCGCCCGCGTTTCCTGGGACGATCACCCTCACCCCTGGGGTCTCGTCTCCCCCTGGGGTTTCTTGACCCCACTGCGCACCACCTTCCCCGCGGCCTCGCACTCGTCCTCGCACGCCGCGATCAGGGTCGCCTGGTCGATCGCCTTGCCCGCCTCCGCGGCCCGGTACGCGCCCCGCAGCAGCGCGTTCTTGATCTGAGCGCCCGTCAGTTCGAAACGTCCCGCCAGCGCCCGGAAGTTCACGTCCCGCGCAAGCGGGGCCTCGGGCGGACACAGGGTCTCCCAGATCGCCCGGCGCTCCGCCTCGTCCGGCTCCTGGAAGGTCACGCGGAACTGCACCCGCCTCACCATGGCCTTGTCCAGAAGCCCGAACGAGTTCGTGGTCAGGATGCAGATGCCCGGGAAGCGCTCGATCTCTTGCAATAAGAGGTTGACCTCCATGTTGGAATACCGGTCGGTGGAGGTCCGCGCCTCCGCGACCCTCGCCGAGAACAGGGCGTCCGCCTCGTCGAACAACAGCATCGCGTGGCTCACCCGGGCGGCCTCGAACACCCGCTTGATGTGCTTCTCCGTCTCGCCCACCCACTTGGAAACCACCTCGGGGATGTTGACCCGGTGGATGGGTCGGTCCAGTTCCCCGGCCACGATCTCGGCGCACAGCGTCTTGCCCGTGCCGGGAGGTCCATCGAAGAGCGCCACGATCCCCTTGCCCGTGACCAGGCGCCGGCCGAAGCCCCACCGGTTCAGGACCAGGGTGTGGTTGCGGCAGGCCGCGATCAGTTCCGCGACCTTGCGCTTTTCGGCCGCGGGCAGCACGATGTCCTTCAGGCGCAGGTGGGTCGTAGTCCGCTCGGTCAGGGCCTCCAGGGCATAGCGCAGTTGCGACCGGCAGCCCTCTTCGAGCAGTTCGTGCGTCAACTTCGGATGGTCGGGGTCGCGCGCGATGGCCAGGTTCACCGCGACCAGGACCGCGTTCTTGATCGTCCCTCCCGTGAAGTCGTAGCGGGTGGCCAGGCCGTCCAGGTCCACCTCCGCCTCGATGGGCACCCCGGGCGGCAGGTGGACCTCCCAGATCTGGCGGCGCAACGCGGGGTCCGGGACCTCGAACGGGATGTGATAGACGATGCGACGCTCCAGGCCCTCGTCCAGCACCTCGGGCCGCGACGTGACCAGGATCAGGATGCCGTCGTAGTCCTCGATCGCCTTGTAGGCCGTGGCCTTGCGCCGGTCCTCGCGGCCGAACAGGACCTCGCACTCGTCCACCAGGACAATGGCGTCCCGCATCGCGGCCTCGGTGAAGAGGTCGCGCAGCAGCGCCTCCACCCCCTCCCGCTCGGGCAGGTCCGCCGCGGACAGCGAGAGGAGCGGCCGCCCCAGGTCCCCGGCCAGGGCCTGGGCCAGCAAGGTCTTGCCCGTCCCGGACGGTCCCGAAAACAGGAACGTGCCCCCCCGCCCGTAGGGCACCACGCGCTCGAAGCCCCAGTCGCCCAGGACTTCGCGGTACCGCCCGTGGTGGACCACGAACTCCCGGATCGCCTCGACCTGTTTCGGGGGAAGGACCACGTTCAACAGCGAGACCTCGGGCCGCTCCAGCCGGGCGATCTTCGCGACCCCCGCGGACAGGCCCTCCTCGCCCAGGATGTAGCGCAGGAAAGGCGGCGACAGGTCCATCTCGCGGGACAGGGTCCCCCCGCCGGCCTGCGGGTCCTTCAACTGGATCAGGTTGTGGCGCACGAGCGGCGACGACGGCAAGAACGCGCGCCGGGCCTCGACGCGCTCGGCGGTGCTGCGGCAGAAGGCCTCGAGCGCCAGGCCCACCGTGATCCCCACCTCCAGTCGCTTCTGGGCCAGGCGCCCGAGCACGCTCGACATGCGGGGCTCGATGTGGCGGGACAGGGCCAGGACCACGCACCGCAGCTCGAAGCGCCCCAGGCGGAACCGCCGTGCCGCCTGCCCCAGAGGGGTGTCGGACGCCGCGAGGCGCCGCTCGAACTCCAACCACCTCTCCTCGGCCCGAGCCGCGTCTCGATCCGGGGCCGCGAGCAGCCCCAGCACCGCGACCACGCCGTCGGACAGCAGGGCGAACCCGGGGTCACGACCGGCGTCTTTGCTTGCGAGTCCGTCCTTGGCGCTCTTTTTCGCGCGTCCCATCGCCCCCTCTCTGGCTTCGTGCGTCGGTCTCGGCCCCCGATCGGTCCCGCCGGCTCTCGTCGAGCAGTTTGTCAAGCACCCCTCGCAGGACTTCGCCGAGGTCCTCGCGGAAGTCCTCGTCGCCGAGGACGCCCAACGGGGTTTGCGGGCCTTGCGACTCGCTCGCGAGCCGCCTTCGCAGGGCCTCGGTCATCTGGTCCACCGCGGCCCGGCCGAAGGCCTGAAGGATGCGCGCCCCCGTCTCGGCAGCGTCCGGCGCGTCCGGGTCGTACCGGAGCCTCCCCTGGTCGTCCAGCAGGTCCGCGACCTCCCCACGCATCCGCTCCCGGATCGCCACGATCCATGCCGGGACCGCGTCGGGCCCGTCCCTGACCGGGTCGTCCTCCATCCTCTCTCCTCGCTCGTTGTGCGACTCGATTCCGTGGAACCAAAAGGATGACGCGAGTATCCCCGGACCCGCGGCGGTGTGTCAATCCACCGATCGGGACGCTACCGAAAAACGAAGATACGCAGACGCCGCCTGACCCGTCGCGACGGACGATGGGGTCGGGGTGGACGTGGCTCCGTCGTCATGCGTCGTTCCACGCGTCCAACGTGGACCTGCCACTGACACTGCCCCCTGTCACTGAACCTGCCACTGTTCCTGAACCTGTCCACTGAACCTGTCCCCTGTCACGACTTCGCCTGGGAGTCCGTGGTCATCTTGCAGATCGGTCGCGGGCGGCGCGAGCGGGGTTGGCTACGCCAACGCTTCGCGTTGGCTCCGCCGACGCTTCGCGTTCGCGCGTC
>DYKK01000357.1 GCA_020722625.1 Anaeromyxobacter dehalogenans | reverse complement strand
CGGGCGGAGTCTCGCCGGTGGGGGTGGGCGCGGCCGGCGCCGGAGGACCCGCGGGGGCCTCCGTGGGCGCCGGGGTCGCGGACCCCGGGGGCGGCGCGGTCGGGGCCTCGCCAGGATGGGGCGGGACCCCCTCGCGCTTCGGCTCGGACCACGGCGAGGCCGTGAATCCGGCATCCAGGGCCTCGGCCAGGGCCTTCAGCCCCGGGGGGTTCGCCGGGGCGTCGTACGAGAACCAGCGGCCCTTCTCCGCCCCGCCCGCGTCGGGGGCTCGCATCTCCAGCGACGCGGTCGCGCCACCGGGTCCGACGAGCCTCAGCAGGATGGAACGGGCCTGGACCTGGACGGACTCGAGGGTCCATCCCTGGGGCACCGCGGCCTTCACGCCCGCGGACCGGACGATTCCCTCGAGTTGCTGGCCTACCTCGGGGGACAGGACGTGTTGTTTCGGGGAACCGCCTCCGCCCGCGGGCTCCTCCTTGTCGCGGCACCCGGGGAGACCCGCAAGGGCCCCGGCCGCGACCGCCATGACGAACACCTGCGCTTTCATGGGTGACCTCCTGGGTTCCAATCCTGCAAGGACCCGGCCGGCGCCAGGAGCGGCGCCAGCAGGGTCTTCCACCTCCGGACGGATCCGGGCTCGCCCTCCGCGAAGAACGGCACGAACCCCTTGTAGGCCCAGTCCCCGCACTCGGGGGTCCCGAGTCGCCATTCCAGGACCAGAGTCCCGGTTCCCGGGCCGTCCGGGTCGAGGATCGCGCCCCTCCCCCCGTCCACGACCCGGGACCGCCCGCCCCGGACATCGTCCACCCGGCCCGAGCAGCCATGCGCCAGGGGGGGCATCCAGACCTCCCGCACCCCGATCCCGTTCGGGGGGAAGTGTACCGCGAATTCGATCCGCAGGGTGATGTCCTGACCGCGCTGGACCGGGGGCATCCCGGGGAGGGTCGTCGGGGCCTCCCCGGGGGCCGTGGGGTCCCGGGCGATGCCCGTCTCGACGCAGGACGGGGGGGCGTCGGGGGAGGATCGCGGGGCCGAGCAGGCCCGGAACCGGGCCATGTCGATCCACGAATCCGACACCTGTGCGACCAGGGACACCCCGCCGGCCGACGCGAGGACCCGGAATCCGGGCGGGAGGGGGTCCGGGAGCGTGGCGGCGCGCACCTTGGCGAAGGTCACGACCTGCCCCGGTCTGCCGGCACCCCGGGACTCGGCGGTCCGCCAGGGTCCGGGGTCCAGGTTGACGAGGAGGTCGAGGGCGTCGAAGGCGAGAGGCCCTCGCAGCCCGCGAAGAGTCGCGGTCGGGTCCCACCCGAGGTCGGTCATGACGAACCGGCGCAAGGCACGGACCTCCTGGTCGGCCAGCATGGTCAAGGACCGTTCCGACCCGGGGCCCCTTCCCGGCGATACCGGCCAGGACGCGATCACGACGGCGGGCGCGAGCAGGGCCGGGGCCAGGAACGCCCGCGACGACCGGAGCCTGTCGGTCAGGCGCCGTCCCCGGGGCCATGCGGCCCCCGCGACCGCGAGGAGGGTCCCGACCCCAAGGACGAGGGCCACTGCCACGACCGGCACGACCTCGATGTGGTACTTGCCCTCGGGCTCGATCAGCCCGAGGAGCGCCGCCGCCTCGGTGGCGACCACCTTGGGGCCCGCGAGCAGGGCCGGCACGAGCCAGGTTCGAGGGAACCGCCGCGGTCGCCCGATGGCGAGCCCCGCCACCGCGAGCAGGGCGGCCACGGCCACGACACCGAACCCCGACACGGTCCTCGCGGGAGAGGCGAGCGGCGGAGACACCTGGTGATGGACGAGGGCGGAGAGGTTGGAGACCCAGGCAGCCGGGGAGGTCAGGAAGGCGGCGGCCGCCAGGGCGCCGGCCGCGATCCCCGCGGCCCGGAGGCGACCGCCGGGCATCAGGGACGCCACGAGCGGGACCGCGACGGCGAAGGGGGCGCACTCCATGTGGACGTTCGTGGCGAGGCCGGCCAGGCCCGCGGCCAGGGCGAGGTCCAGGGTCCGTCCGCGGGCCACGGCCCGGACCGCGAGCAGGAGGACGAGGGCCCCGAGGAACGGGAGCACGCGGTGGTTGTACGTCACATCCATGTGGAGGTCCGTGACCAGCAGGAGGGGCGCGACCAGCATCGCGGCCACGACCCCCGGCAACCGGCCGGACAGGCGGAGCCCGGCCAGGGCCGTGAACACCACGGCCAGGGCCAGCATCGCGTGCAGGATCCAGTGCAGGGCCGTGTCCGAGGCCCCGAGAAACCGAAGCAGTGTCTTGAAGTGCAGGAAGTTCGCCCCGTGCTGGACCCACTCGACCGACGTCCCCATCCCGAACCAGTAGCAGGCGTCCTGGTCGAGGCACGTGCGGATGAACTTTTCGTCGTTGATGGTGTCGGAGGACCACAGGGGGGAGGTCCCGCCCAGCCGGACCGCGAGCACGAGGGTCCCGAGCGCGAGGGCGACCAGGGACGCCCGCCACAACGCGCGGGCATCGTTGCGAGGGGGCGTTTCCATCCGGGGCCTTCGGGCACGGGCACGGACTGGAACAATGCCCGGGGCTTGAAACGGCGTCAAGAGGACGGGTCGGACCGTGATGGACCCGGCGTCCTTGTGGTTCTCCTGGAGACGTGAGCACTGCCTCCATCCCCGGGGCTCGGCCTCATTTGAGGATCGCGACCTGGTCACTTGATGGTTCCCCTGGAGACGCGAGCACTGCTCGCGTCTGGACGCGCGAACACGAAGTGTCGGCGAAGCCAACGCGAAGCGTTGGCGTAGCCAACTCCGCTCGCGCCGCCCGCGACCGATCTCCGAGACAACCACGGACTTCCAGGCCAAGGCGTGACCAGAGACAGGTTCAGTGGACAGTGTCAGGAACAGTGTCAGTGTCAGTGCCACGTTGGTCGCGGGGGATGAGGCGTTGCGGCGGTTCGTCAACGATGGAGAGACCTGCTCGTCCACGTCCACGAGCACGTCCACGGAGGAGAAAGAGGGGCGAACACGGCGTGGGTCTGTCGTTGCCTGGCTCGGACTTTGACTTTTCCGGTGGCGAGGGGATGATCCGTGGGCCGGTCTCGCGGGGAAGGACCCGGGATGGTCGAGATCACGAAGGAGTTCCTGTTCGAGGCGGC
>DYKK01000356.1 GCA_020722625.1 Anaeromyxobacter dehalogenans | reverse complement strand
AACCGACCGCATGTATCGCCCACCCACCCCACTCCCTCCTGGAGGCCGGGGATGGTCCATCCTGGGCCACCGCAGGGGATTGGTTCCATCCCGTTCTTCGCGATAGAGTACGGGCGATTCAAGGCCGCCGGGCCTGGGAGGGACCATGAAGACCATCATCGAGCCGTTCCGGATCAAGATGGTGGAACCCATCCGGATGACCACGAAACGGGAGCGCGCACTGGTCCTCGAGAAGGCCGGATACAACCCCTTCTTCATTCCCGCCGAGGACTGCCTGATCGACCTGCTGACCGACTCCGGGACCTCCGCGATGAGCACGGAGCAGTGGGCGGGCGTGATGCGGGGGGACGAATCGTACGCCGGGTCGCGGTCCTTCTTCCGGTTCGAGGGTGTGGCAAAAAGCCTCACGGGAATGAGGCATATCCTACCCACCCACCAGGGGAGGGCCGCGGAGCGCATCCTGTTCTCGCTCGTGGCCGGGCGCGACCAGGTCATCCCGTCGAACACGCACTTCGACACCACCCGCGCGAACATCGAGTTCCAGGGGGCGCGAGCCGAGGACCTCCTGTGCGACGAGGGGAACGACCTCGCGGTGCGGGCCCCCTTCAAGGGCAACATGAACCTCGACGCGCTCAAGCGGCTGCTGGAGGCCGCCGGTCCGGGGCGGGTCCCCCTGGTCATGCTGACGGTCACGAACAACGCGGCGGGGGGGCAGCCGGTCTCGATGGCGAACATCCGGGCGACCCGGGACCTCGCGAAGTCCTGCGGGGTTCCCCTGTTTCTCGACGCGTGCCGCTTCGCCGAGAACGCCTGGTTCATCCGGGAGCGCGAGGAGGGCTACCGGGACGCGAGCCTGATGGAGGTCGCGCGGGAGATGTTCTCGTACGCGGACGGCTGCACGATGTCCGCGAAAAAGGACGGGCTCTCGAACATCGGCGGGTTCCTCGCCCTCAACGACGACGACCTGGCCGCGCGCGCCCGTTCGATGCTGATCCTGACCGAGGGCTTTCCCACGTACGGGGGGCTGGCCGGCCGCGACCTCGAGGCCATCGCGCAGGGGCTCATGGAGGTCCTGGACGAGGACTACATGCGCTATCGCATCCGGTCCGTGGAGTTCCTGGGCGAGCACCTGACCGCCGCGGGCGTCCCCATCGTCGAGCCGCCGGGCGGGCACGCCGTCTATGTGGATGCAGGCCGGTTTCTGCCGCACATCCCCCCGCACGAGTTCCCCGGGCAGGCCCTGGTGTGCGCGCTGTATCTGGAGGGAGGGATCCGTGCGGTGGAGATCGGGAGCGTGATGTTCGGACGGCGGGGACCGGACGGCGAGTTCGTCCCGGCCCGCCACGAACTGGTGCGCCTGGCGATCCCCCGGCGGGTCCTGACGCAGAGCCACGTGGAATACGTGGTCGAGGTGATTCTGGAAATCCAGAAGCACCGCGAAGAGATCCGGGGCCTGAGGTTCGCCCGGGAGGCCCCGATCCTGCGCCACTTCACCTCGACCTTCGAGCCGGCCTGAGCACGTCGCGGGCGGTCACTCGCCCCTCCCGCGCGCCATGAACGCCGTCAGGAAGGCCCGGAGGGGGTCCGTCTCGCGCCCGTACAGGTATCCGGGGCCGAGCCGGACCCGGCCCGCCGCGTCGGTCAGGGCCGCGGACGGTGACGCCTCCGGTTGGAGCAGCGCGGCCCGCTGCCCGGGTTTCTGCCTCCACGTCGCCCGGCGCGCCCGCTGCTCCTCAGCCCACTGGGCCTGGAGTTCGACGAGGGCGTCGAGTTCCGGCGGCAGGTCCGGGGCCATGGCCAGGAGCAGGCGTACCACCGCGTCGGCGTCCGCCGTGGCCCGATGGGCGGTCTCCATGGTCAGGCCGTACCGGGCGACCATGTCCCCGAGGGAGTGCCGTCCCTGCGGCACGAGGCCCCTCGCCAACACGAGCGCGTCCACGAGCGAGCATCGCGGCATCTCCAGGTCAATCCGCTTGAGTTCGGCCTGCAACATGGGCCAATCGAAGGACAGGAGGTTGTAGCCCACCAGGACGCGATCGCGGATGCGATCGAGGACCTCGCCGACCACGTCGCGGAACGAAGGGCATCCGTGGAGGTCCTCGTCCCGGACCCCCGTCTTCTGGACCGACTCCGCCGACAGGGGACGGTCCGGGTTCAGCAGGCGGCTCCACTCCTCGACCTTCTCTCCGCCGGAATAGGTGACGAGGCCGATCTCGAAGATGCGGTCTTCCACGGGAGACAGGCCCGTGGTCTCCGTGTCGAGCCCCACGAGCGGCTGATCCTTCCAGTTCGCCATCCGAGCCTCCGGTGACAGCGCTTCCGACCCAACGATCCGTCCAAGAAAAAACTTGACGAACCGGCTGCGAAAACCTACCATGAGATTGCTGGTTTCGGCCAGCCCCCTCCATTGTTCCTTTTCCCCTGCCGGTGGGGGAGACAACCGAACCGCCCGTTCTTGCCCGCTCTCTCCCGCCGGCAACCATGCCCGGATCCTCGGGGTTCCTTGGCGTGGCCGGCGGCGTGGCCGGCTTGCTCGGCCCGTCTGCACCGCATCCCGGCAAGGGCAGGGGCGGTGACAGGGGACAGTGGCAGCAACAGGGTCAGTGACAGTGTCAGCGCCCGAGGCTGCTGAAAAACTCTCCAGGATCGCGACATGGTCTCTTCATGGTTCCCCTGGAGACGCGAGCACCGCTCGCGTCTGGCTGCGCGAGCCCCGCTCGCGCCCCCCACGACCGACCTGCAAGATAACCACGGACTTACGAACGATGCCGTGACAGAGGGTAGATTCAGTGGACAGGTTCAGGGGACAGGGGTCAGTGTCAGTGTCAGCGCCCCGTTGGACGCGATGAACGGTGCATCACGGCGAAGCCACGTTCGCCGCGACACCGGACCCCGGGGACAGGTTCAGGGGACAGGGGTCAGTGTCAGTGTCACTGCCACTGTCACTGTCTCTGAACCTGCCCTCTGAACCTGTTCCTGAACTCGTCCAAGTACCCGCGACTCCAGGCTCGCGTCGAGTTTCTTCGTAGGGGCGCGGCTTGGAGGCCGCGCAGCCGGCGCGATTGCAAATCGCGCCTCCAGGACCGCCGGGGGGTGAACGGCCCGTCGCGTGACGACCAACCCCAACGATGCTGGAGCCGCGGC
>DYKK01000016.1 GCA_020722625.1 Anaeromyxobacter dehalogenans | reverse complement strand
TGACGACGGAGCCACGTTCGCCGCGACCCCCGGAACCCGGACCCCGGACCCCGGAACCCGGACCCCGGGGACAGGTTCAGTGACAGGGGGCAGTGACAGCGACAGTGTCAGTGTCAGTGACAGGTCCACGTTGGACGCGATGAAGGGCGCGTGACGGCGAAGCCGCGTCCACCGCGATGCCGGACCCCGGACCCCGGACATGGCGGTCCCGGGGGAAGGGGGTCACGGACCGTGCGCACCCGGCCGGGTCATTCCTTCTTCAGGCGATCGGCCACCTTCTGCCAGTGGATGTTGCGCCAGAAGGCCTGGATGTAGTCCGCGCGCTTCAGGCCGTAGTCCGTCATGAAGGCGTGCTCGAACACGTCCATCACCAGGATGGGCCGGGCCCCGGCCAGGTGGCCGGCGTCGTGCTCGTTCACCCACTGGTTGAACAGCCGCCCCCCGCACCGGTCGTGGTACAGGATGACCCACCCGATCCCTCGCATGGCCCCGATGGCCTGGAACTCCTTCTGCCAGGTCTCGAAGGTGCCGAAGTTCTGCGCGATCAGCCGGTAGGCGTCACTGCTCGGGTCGAGCGGGGTCTTGCCGCCGAGGTTGTTGAAGTACATCTCGTGCAGGCGCATCCCGTTCCACTCCCAGGCGTAGCGCCGCCGCATCTCGGCGTAGTCGGGCCCGAAGCGGCCCTCCCTCGCCAGGGCGGCCAGGGTCTCCGCGACCTTGTTCGTGTTGGTCACGTACCCCTGGTACAACGTGAAGTGGTTGCGCAGGAGGGTCTCCGAGAATCCCTCCATCCCGATCAGATGGTCGTAGTTGTTGGCTTCGTACATGGCAAATCCCTTTCAAGCAACCAGGCGATCAGGAATCTAGGACGACCCGGCGATCCGTTCAAGAGGGATCGAACGTTCGTCGCGACATCTCGCGGAGTTCCGCTGCAAGTCGGACCGCGTCAGTAGATGAGCGACTGGCCCTCGTTGGGGCGGCCCGTGGTCGCGACGAGGGTCTTCTCGATGGCCGCGGCCGCCTCTCGGATGTTGTCCTCGGGGCCTCCCAGATACAGGCGCCCGAACGCGCCGAACGTCAGGACCTCCAGGAGGTGGATCGGGGACGCCTTCTCGGCCTCGTTGGCCGCGATGGCGGCGTAGGCCGCGGGGTGGACCTCGAGGATGTAGAGGGTCTCGTTCTCGAGCAGGAACTGCCCGTGGCGCATCCGGTTGATCAGGTGCGTCTGGTAGTTGTGGATGCCGGTGATGATCTGGCTCGAGGCGATGCGCGGCTTCAGGCGATCGCTCTCCTCGAGCCCCAGGAAGTCGAGGATCGCCCGGCCCGCGGCCTTGACCTGCCCCTGGTCGCGGTGGTGGATCTCGAGCATCCCGTAGGCGCGCTCGACGATCTGCATCCCGGGGATCACGAGCGTCTTCTTCAGGACCACGTCCGTGATGACGTTGATCTGGAGTCCCGGCGCGATCTCGACGAACAGCGCGGCCTCCTGTTCGAGCGGGTGGAACCCCTGCGACACCGTGGCGATGAAGGACGCGAGCTGGGGTTGCAGGATGTCAATGTACGAGAACGTGCGCAGTTCGATCCCTTCGGCCACGGCGGTTCCCCCGTCAGCGCACCATCGCCGGCCCCTGCTCGATCTTCTTCTGCAGGAGCATGAGCCCGTCCAGGACCTGCTCGGGCCGGGGCGGGCAGCCGGGGATATAGACGTCCACGGGGATGATGTGGTCAATCCCCGGGACCGCGGCGTAGTTGTCGTAGAAGCCGCCGCTGGACGCGCAGACCCCAAAGGCGATGACCCACTTGGGCTCGCACATCTGCTCGAACACGGTCTTGAGGGTCGGGGCGTTCTTGTGGGCAATGGTGCCGACCACCCACAGGAGGTCGCTCTGGCGCGGCGAGAAGCGCGGGATCTCGGCCCCGAACCTCGCGATGTCGTGGTGCGCGCACGACACGGACATGTACTCCATCCCGCAGCACGCGGTCACGAAGGGGTACTGGAACAGCGAGTACTTCCGGCCCCAGTTGATCGCGGCCCGCAGCGTCGTCGTGAAGAAGCCTTCGCGTTCCGGGTTCGGTCCATCGCCCACGGTCGCCACCCCCGCCTTCGAGCGTCCCACGGGCGGATTATCCCGACGGGGCGGCGGTTGTCAATCGGAAAGGTGCGATTGACACCCGCGACTCAGCGCGGAAGAATCGCCCGCATGAAAACCGACGTGATCCGCGCCGTCGCCGAGTCCCTGGACCGCATCGCCCGCTGGGGGGGACGGCCGGGCCAGGTCCTCGTGGATGCGTTCGTCGTGGGCCTGGCCTTCCTGGCCGCGTTCCAGTTGCGCTTCGAGTTCGCGGTCCCCTCGCCGTACTGGAAGGCCATGGTCCTGTGGCTCCCCTACACGGTCCTGGCTCACCTGGCCACGAACTTCGCGTTCGGGGTCTATCGCATCCTGTGGCGCTACATCTCGCTGTACGAGGTCTGGCGCTTCGTCAAGGCCGTGGCCGCGGTCGGCGCGGTCTTCCTCGCGCTCCGGCTGGCCGTCACGGCCCACCACGTCTATTTCCGGCCGCCCTTGAGCATCATCGTGCTCGAGGCCGCGTTCTCGTTCCTGGGCATGGTCGGCGTGCGCTTCCTGAGGCGCTGGCTCCACGAGTCCGTCGGTCCCCGCACCGCGCCGGTCGGGGAGGCCGAGGACGTCGTGATCATCGGGGCCGGCGACAACGGCCGCACGGTGGCCCGCGAGATCCGCCTGCGCCCCGAACTGAACCTCACCCTGCTCGGGTTCGTGGACGACGACCCGTTCAAGCAGGGGCTCGAGGTCGAGGGCAGGAAGGTCCTGGGCACGCTCGACCGCCTGCCGGACCTCCACCGCCGCCTGAGGTTCCCCAAGGCCCTCCTGGCGATCACGGACCTGTCGGTGCCCCGCAAGCGGCAGGTGATGGAGCACTGCGCGCGCCTGGGTGTCCGGCTCCTGGTCCTGCCCGGGACCTCGGACCTCATCTCGGGCCGCGCGCGCGTCAACCCCATCCGCGAGGTCCGGATCGAGGACCTGCTCGGGCGACCCGTGACGGACCTGACGCGCGACGACCCCCTCCTGCAACCCGTCTATGGCGGCCACCGCATCCTGATCACCGGGGCCGGAGGGTCCATCGGCAGCGAGTTGTGCCGCCAGGTCGCGCGCCTCGCCCCGTCCCGCCTGACCCTGGTGGACAAGGACGAGAACAACCTCTTCTACATCCACGCGGAGATGACCCGCGTCTTCCCCGACATCCCGTGCGCGGCCCGGGTCCTCGACGTGCGCGAGGCCGAGAAGGTCGCGAACCTGTGGGCGCGGGAGCGGCCCGAGGTCGTCCTGCACGCCGCGGCCTACAAGCACGTCCCCCTGATGGAGGAAAACCCGGGCGAGGCCGTCGTCAACAACGTGCTCGGGACCCGCAACGTGGCCGAGGCGTCCCGGGTCCATGGCGCGTCCGTGTTCGTGATGCTCTCGACCGACAAGGCCGTGAATCCCACGTCGGTCATGGGCGCGACCAAGCGCATCGCGGAACTCATCGTGCGGCAGGTCGCGGAGGGCGGGGGGCCGACCCGCTTCGGCAGCGTCCGCTTCGGCAACGTGCTCGCGTCGCGCGGCTCGGTCATCCCGACGTTCCGCGAACAGATCGCCCGCGGGGGGCCGGTCACGGTCACGCACCCGGACGTGATGCGGTACTTCATGACCATCCCGGAGGCATCGCAACTGGTGTTGAAGGCCGGCACCCTGGCCGAGCGGGGGGAGGTCTTCGTCCTGGACATGGGCCAGCCCGTGCGGATCCTCGACCTGGCGCGCGACATGATCCGCCTGTCCGGGTTCGGCGAGGACGAGATCGGCATCCACTTCATCGGGTTGCGGCCCGGCGAGAAACTCTTCGAGGAACTGCTGGTGGACCGCGACCGGGTGATCCCCACCCCCGTCGAGAAGGTCTTCGTGTCCAAGCCGGAGTTGCGGGACTTCGACCGGTTCCGGGCCCAGGTCGAGGCCCTGGTCCGGCTCGGCCGGGACGGGGACCTGGCCGCGATCCGCCGGGCCATCGAGGAGATGGACGTGGGGCTGCGCAGACCCGACGCGGACGCACCCGCATCCGCCTGAGATGGAGGGGGCCTTGGGACACCAGCGCCATCACCACAGGACCGGACTCGGGACCGACACGGTCGCGTGGGGTCTGTCGGCCCTGGTGGTGCTCCCCGCGTTCCTGTTCGGGGCGGTCCTGCCCGTTCCCCAGGCCGTGGTCCTCGGGTTCACCGCGGTCCTGTTCGCGTGGGCGGTCACCACCCGAGCCCTGCCCCGCGCGCGGCTGCCCGCGGTGACCGTCGTCTTCGTCGCACCGGCCGTGTGGGCCGCGGTGCAAGGGCTGCCCCTCGGCGAGGGGGTGGTCCTCGCCCTGCAAGGACCCGGCGCGGACCGGGCCGCGGAGGGATTCCGGGTCGCCGCGGTGGCCGACCCGTGGTGGTCCTTGTCCCTGGAACCGCCGGCGACCTGGGTCCAGGCCGTACGCTCGTTGTCGTACGCGGCGATCTTCGTGCTGGCCTGGGCCGTGTCGGCCCGCGGGCGCGGGCGTGCGATCCTGCACGCGATTGCGTTCCTGGGGGTCGCGGAGGTCTGCATCGGCGTCTTTCACGCCCTGACCGCTCCCGAAGGATTGTCGGTCGTCTATCCAGGCCCCCTGGCGCGCCGGCCCGGGTTCCACGTCACCTTGCTGAACGACAACCACGCCGCGGGTCTGTTCACGCTGGCGGCCTTCGTGTGGCTCGCCCTGGCCGTCGAGCAGGGCGGGACGCGGGCACGCGCGGTCTTTGCCGCCGGAGCGGCCGTCCTGGGGCTCGCCGTGTTCGCGACGCTCTCGCGCGGGGGGGCCGCGGCCCTCACGACCCTCGCCCTGTTGCTCGGTGGAGGGTCCCTCATTCGGCGGAAGTGGGGCCGGGGAGTCTGGACGCGGCCGGTGGCCTGGGTCGTGCTGGTCGTGATCCTGGCCATTAATTCTTTCATCTGGCTGAATCTCTTCGAATATGTTTTGATGACATATGGCAACACGTCACTCCAACCATCCGACTTCGCCGGCAAGGTCCGCATCTGGGAGGCCGCGTGGTCCCTGATCGCGGACCACCCGTGGTTCGGCGTGGGGGCCGGGGCGTTCGCGTCCGCGGTGTCGCCCTACGCGGGCCTCCCCGGGGTCACCGTGGACCGCGCGGAGAACGCGGTGCTCCAGGCCATGGCGGACTTCGGCATCCCGTTCGGCGCGGGGCTCGTGGCGGTCCTCGTGGCCCTGTTCGCCCGGCGGCTCGCGCGCTGCCGGGACTGGCCCGCGGGGCTGTGCGTGGGGGGCGGGCTCGTTGCAGTCGCCTTGCAGAACCTCTGGGACTTCGGCCTCGAGGTCGCGGGCCTGGCCGTCCCCGCGGTCGCGGCGATGGGGTACCTGTTCGGTCACCCCTCCGGGGCGGGCCACCACGACGCGGCCCCGCCCCCGGCTCTGCCGGGCCGTGCGCGATTCCTGGCGCCCGCGGTGGTCCTGGCCGCGGCGAGCGCGTTCGGGGTCTGGGCGCTCGATTTCGGGACCCTGCCGAGCCGAGATCGGCTCCGCGAGGTGGTCCAGGACCTGGGGGCGGGCCTTCCGGTTCCTCCCGGGACGGCGGATGCGGCGCTGGCGGCCGAGGCGCGCCTGCGCCCGCTGGATGCGCACCTGTTCTCGCTGGCGGCCCAGGCCGCGGCGCTGGCAGGGCGGGAGGAACGGGCGTTGACGCTGTCGGAGCACGCCCTGGCCCTGTCTCCCGACGCCCTGGCCCCGTCGCGACTCCGCGTGCGCCTCTTGACCCGCGCAGGCCGGGACCAGGAGGCCGTCGAGGGGATGCGCCGGCTCCTCGCCGCCTATCCGGGGCATCGAAAGGATCTGTACCGCGACCTGCAATCGCTCCGGCTGTCCGCTCCGTTCCAGGTCGCGGTGTTCGAGGGGGACCGCGAGGGGCTCGATGCCTACCTCGACTTCCTGAAGCGCTCGGGCGACCTCGCGGGGTTCGAGCGGGTGCTGCGCGCCGTGCTGACGGGCCGACCCGACGACCCCGTGGCGCTCGGGCGGATGGGATGGCTGTTTCTGGCCACGGGCAACCGCGAGGCCGCGTCCGATGCGGCATGGCGCCTGATCGCGACCCACCCGGACCGGGACGCCGGATATGACCTGGCCGGCAAGGTCCTGTTCCGCGAGGGGCGGGTGGTCGAGGCCCTGACCCTGTTCCGCGAAGCCGCGTCCCGCGCGAAGGACCCGACCGAGGCTCGCCTGTGGGTCCTCGCGTGCCTCGCACGCCTGACGGACTGGGACGCCTTCGACGCCCTGGCGCGGGACCTCGAAGCGGATGCGGGCGCGAACCGGCGGATCGCGGGACGGTTCGCCCGGATCCTCGCGGACGCGGCGCACCGGCGCGGGCGCGTGCGCGAGGCCCTGCGCATCCTGGATCGCGCCTGGAACCGGGACCCGACGGACGCGGAGAACCTGGCGATGCGGGCCCGCATCCTGAGGGCGGAGGGACGCGACCGCGAGGCCCTGGACGCGTACCGGCGAGCCCTCCGCCTGGCCCCCGGAAACGAGGACCTGCGCCGGGAGGCGGGCGCGATCGAGAAACGGGGACAGGCGGAACACGACGGGCGCGGGGCGGACCGGTGACGGGGTCGGGCATGGGAATCCAGCGGTGGGTCAAGCGGGGGCTCGACGCGACCCTCGCGGGCGCGGGGCTCGTGGGGATCGCGCCGGTGCTCGGGGCCGTGGCCCTGGCGATCCGCGTGACCATGGGCCGTCCGGTCCTGTTCCGGCAGGAGCGGGCGGGGTTTCAGGGAAGACCGTTCGTGCTGTACAAGTTCCGGACGATGCTCGACCCGTCGGACCCCAGGGCGCGCGGACCGGGCGACGAGGACCGCCTGACGCGGCTCGGGGCGTTCTTGCGCGCGACGAGCCTCGATGAGTTGCCGTCCCTGTGGAACGTGGTTCGCGGGGACATGAGCCTGGTCGGACCCCGGCCGCTCTTGATGCGCTACCTGCCCAGGTATTCGCCGGAGCAGGCCCGCCGCCACGAGGTGGTGCCCGGAGTGACGGGGTGGGCCCAGGTCAACGGCCGCAACGCCCTGACGTGGCCCGAGAAGTTCGCGCTCGACGTGTGGTACGTGGACCACTGGAACCTGTGGCTGGACCTGAAGATCCTGGCGATGACCGTGGTCAAGGTCTTCCGGCGCGAGGGGATCTCGGCGGGTGGGTATGCCACCATGCCGGAGTTCCTGGGCAACGATCCCGGAGACGAGGGTGAGGAGGCGCGATGAGGGACATCGTGATCGTGGGCGCGAGCGGCTTCGGCAAGGAGGTCGCGTTCCTGATCGAGGACATCAATGCATGCGAGCCGCGATGGCGGGTCGTGGGCTTCCTGGACGACGCGGCCGCGAAGCAGGGGTCGGAGTGCCTGGGAACCCCGGTCCTGGGCGGGACGGACTGGCTGCGGGACCATCGGGGCGTCGCCTGCGCGGTCGGCATCGGGGACCCGCGCGTGCGCCGCCGGATCGTCCGGCGCGTCGAGGCGTGGGGCGTGGAGTTCCCGTGCCTGGTCCATCCGAGCGTCGTGATGCACAGGACGGTCTCGATGCAAGACGGCGCCATCCTCTGCGCGGGGAATATCCTGACGGTCGAAATCACGCTGGGCCGCCACGTCCACCTGAACCTGTCCAACACGGTCGGACACGGCGCGGTCCTGGGCGACTTCTGCACGGTCTATCCCGGCGTGAACGTCTCGGGGGACGTGACGCTCGAGGCCGGGGTCTCGATGGGCACGGGAAGCGAGGTCATCCAGGGGCTGCGCGTCGGGGCCGGGACCGTGGTCGGCGCCGGGGCCACGGTGGTCAAGGACCTGGCGGCGAACGTCGTCGCGGTGGGTTCCCCGGCGCGACCCATCCGCGACATCACCCCGCGGTGGGAGGACGAGCCGTGAGCGAGACGAGACGGCGCATCCTCCTGTCCATCCCCCACCTGAGCGGCCGCGAGGAGCGTTACGTCCGCGAGGCCTTCGAGTCCAACTGGGTCGCCCCGCTCGGGCCCAACGTGGATGCCTTCGAGGCGGCGCTCGCGACCTACCTGGGTGTCGAGGAGGTCGCGGCCCTGTCGTCCGGGACCGCGGCCCTCCACCTGGCCCTGGTCCTGGCCGGAGTGGGGCCCGGCGACACGGTCCTGGTGTCGGACTTGACCTTCGTGGCGACCGTGAACCCGATCCGGTACGCCGGGGCCGTGCCGGTGCTGGTGGACGCGGACGAGGCGACCTGGAACCTGGACCCGGGCCTGCTGGAGGAAGCCCTGCGGGACCTCGCGGGGCACGGGGTGCGGCCCCGGGCCCTCGTGGTCGCGCACCTGTTCGGGGTGTGCGCGGACATGGACCCGATCCTGGCCGTGTGCCGCGAGCACGGGTTGGTCGTGGTCGAGGACGCGGCCGAGGCGTTGGGGGCGACGTACCGGGGACGTCCCGCCGGGACCCTCGGCGATTTCGGGGTGTTCTCGTTCAACGGGAACAAGGTCATCACCACGTCCGGGGGCGGGGCCCTGACCGCGCGCGACCCGGCCCTGGTGCGGCGCGCCAGGTTCCTGGCCACCCAGGCCCGCGACCCCGCGCCCCACTACCAGCACTCCGTCCTCGGATACAACTACCGGATGAGCAACGTCGTGGCCGGGATCGGTCGCGGCCAGATGGAGGTCCTCGCCGAGCGGGTGGAGGCCCGTCGTGCCAATTTCGCCTTCTACTCGGACACCGTGGGCCGCCTGCCCGGGGTGCGGATGATGCCGTCCCCCGCGTACGGCCAGCACCTGCACTGGCTGTCGTGCTGCACGATCGACCCGGACGTCTTCGGCTGCGACCGGACCGCCCTGATGACGCGCCTCGACCGCGAGCACGACATCGAGACCCGCCCCGTGTGGAAGCCCATGCACCTGCAACCCCTGTACGCGGACGCCCGCTGCTACGGGGGCGCGGTGGGCGAGCACCTGTTCGATCAGGGTTTGTGCCTGCCGTCCGCGTCCTCCCTGACCCGCGCCGACCTGGCCCGCGTGGCCGCGGCCATGGAGGCGTGCCGCCGTTGAACTCCCGGTCGTCCCGGCCGGCGTGCGGCCGGCGATGGGACACCGGGACACCCTGGCAGGACGCGACCTGGGGTCGTGTCCCGACGACGGTCTCGGGCCTCCCGGCAACATCCATGCCGATTTCTCTTGACGAGAGAAAAAAACCCTGCTAGTTTCTCCTGCATGAACGAGGCCATCACCAGGGTCGTGGTTCACGACAACCCGTGGCTCGAAGGAAGACCCCTGGCCCGCTGGTTCGCGCGGTTCCTTCCCCCTCGATATATCGCGCGGCGGGCGGAGGTCCACTCCGATGACCGGGTCTGCCTCGTGGTCGGTCCCCGGCAGGTCGGAAAGTCCACCCTTCTCTGGAAGGCGCTGTCCGATCTTGGAGAGCCCGTGCTCTATCTGAACTGCGAGGAACCCGCGATCCGGGAATGGCTCACGTCGCCCGCGGCCTTCCTCGCGGACCTGGACACCCTCGTCCCCCCGGAAACCGCGCTGTTCTTCGAGGAGGTCCAGAGGTTGCACGAGGCGGGACTGTTCCTGAAAGGGGTCGCGGACCGCCGCACTGGCCGGCGGGTGTACGCAACCGGCAGTTCCTCCTTCGACCTGGACGCCTCCACCCGCGAGTCTCTCGCCGGACGGGCGACCCGGACCCTCTTGTTGCCCCTCTCGATCGAGGAGGTCGCGGGTCCGGCCGAGGAGGCGCCGGCCCTGCGCGAACGACGCCTGTCCGGGGCGACCGCCCGGTTGCTTCTGCATGGCGGGTATCCCACGGCGGTGACCGCCTCCGATCCGGAACGGGTGGTTTCGGAACTCGTGGAGGCGTTCGTGATCCGAGACGCCTCGGACCGGTTCCGGGTCCAGCGACCCGCCGCCTTCCGTCGCCTCCTGGACCTCGCCGCGAGCCAGGTCGGCAATCGCTGCAACTTCAGCGAGTGGGGGGCGATCGCCGGCATCAGCAACGACACCGTGAACGACTACGTCCGGCTGCTGGAGGAGACCCACGTGGTCAGGCTGCTTCGCCCCTTCCTCGGCGGGAAGCGCGCCGAGATCACCCTCGCGCCCAAGGTCTATTTCCTGGACAACGGCATCCGAAACGTCTTGTTCGGCGGATTCGCACCGCCGGACCGCCGTCCGGACCGAGGAGCGCTCCATGAAAACCTCGCGTTCACGGAGATCTGGAAATCCGTCAACCCGCTTCTGGATCGCGTGTACTACTGGCGCAGCAAGTCGGGGGCCGAAGTGGACTTCGTGATTGGACATCGTGGCCGCCTGCTCGCGATCGAGGTCAAGTCGGGAGGGGGCCAAGCGGGTCTGTCCCGCTCCGCAAGGTCGTTCATCGCTGCCTATTCTCCAGAAGCGTTCCTGGTCGTCGTGGGCGAGGCTCCGGCGAATCAGGGTCCCTCGCTGCCCACGTCGGTGGGAGCCACTCGGGTCGCCGCGATCCGACCCTGGCAGGTCGCCGCGGCGGTGCGCGACTTTCTGGGCTAGGCTTCGCCGGCCACTTTTCCCCTTGACATCCGCGTCGCGATTCAAATATATATTCGACGTTTCGAACCGCGATTCGAAAATCGCGGACAACGGGGCGAACGAGTGGCGCAGACGTCTCAAGACGGTTGGCGGGAGGCAGGCGCTCCAACAGACGGGGTGGACCGCAGGACCCGCCGGACCGCGGCCACGCGGCGGGAGATCCGCGAGGCCGCGGCGAGGCTGTTCTTCTCGCGCGGGTTCCGCGAGGTCACCATGGCGGACATCGGGCGGGAGGTCGGGCTCTCGCCTGGTTCGCTTTATTATTATTTTCGCCGCAAGGAAGACATCCTGCGGGACCTGGACGCGGAGAGCATGCGCCGGTTCGAAGAGTTCCTGCGGACGTTCCAGGCGCCGGACGGTGGGCTTCGCGAGACCGTGATCGCGTTCTTCGAGACCGTGTTCCGGTTCGCGCGGGACAACCGGGACTACTTCGTGTTCTTGACGAGGCTCGTGTCGTCCGTGCACCCGGCCCTGCTCGGGGAGATCGCCCAGAATCGCCTGCGCGCCTTCGCGGGCGCGCGGGCCTTCCTGACCGACGTGATGCGCAAATTCCAGGAGCGCGGGGAGGCGCGAGCGGACCTGCCGGCCGAGGAACTCGGACACCTGCTCGGGGGGGTCGCGCACAGCGTCCTGTTTTCGTGGTTCATGGGCCTCGTCTCGGACGACGAGATGCCGAGGAAGTTCCAGGTGCTCACGAAGTTGCTCCTGGACGGGGTGCGCGCCAGGGAGGAAGGGCGGTGATGCGCGGGTCATGCAGTGGCGTGGCGGTGGGCCTGGCGGCGCTCGCGGCGGCGACGCCGGTCCGGGCGGACGAGTGGACCCTGGACGAGGCGGTCCGTGTCGCCGTGCAGCGGTCGCACGAGGTCCGCCTGGGGGACCTGGATCGCGACAAGGCGGCCGACCAGCGGATGAGCGCGCTCGGCCAGATGGGGCCGAAACTCGGGGTCTCGGGCAAGGTCCTCCGGTGGGACCAGGGAACCGATGTCAACCTGGGCTTCGAGATCCCGGACCCGATCAAGCAGCAACTGGGCCTCGACTTCCCGTCCTCGATGCACGTGATGGACCAGACGACCGGGGACCTGTCCTTCACGGTGGCCCAGCCCCTCACGCCCCTGCTGTCCCTGTACGCCCTGTACCGCGTGCACGGCGACGCCGAGCACGCCGCGGAGGCCGCGCGGCAGGCCAAGGCCCAGGGCGTCGCCTACCAGGTGGCCGAGGCGTTCTTCGGGCTGCTGAAACTGCGCAAGGCGCGCGAGACCGCGGAACAGGCCCGGGCCCAGGTCGAGGCGCACCTGAAGACCGCCAGGGCCTTCTACGATCAGGGGTACGTGCAGAAGGACGACGTGCTGCGGGCCGAGGTGGCGCTCGCGAAGGTGCGCGAGGGGATCGAGCAGGTCGCGACCGCGACCGAGGTCACGACCGCCGCAATCAACCTGATGCTCGGCCGGGCGATGCAGGACGAGTTCACGGCCGTGGACGGCTACCAGGATCCCCCGCCCGCGCTGGACCTGACGCTCGAACAAGCCCTGGAGCGCGCCTGCGCGCGGCGGGCCGAGATGCGCGAGGTCGCCCACCGCGTCGAGATGGCGAGGGCCGGGAGGCTCGCGGCCATCGGGGCGATGCTCCCGACGGTGGCCGCGGCCTTCAACTGGACGCGCCAGTGGGGCAACGACTTCCAGCGCAAGACCTCGTACTTCATCGGGGGGACCTTGCAGTGGAACTTCTGGGAGTGGGGGGCGCAGTACCACCAGGTCCGGGCCGCCGACCGGGACATCGCGCGGGCCCTGGAGGCCGAGGCCGCGATCCGAGATGTCGTGGCGCTGGACGTGAAGCGGGCCTACCTGCAAGCACGGCTGGCCCTGACCACGCTCGAGACCGCGCGCACGGCCGTGGTCCAGGCCGAGGAATCCCATCGGATCGCCGCGAAGAAGTACGAGCAGCGGGTCGCGACCTCGATGGAGGTCCTGGACGCGGAAGGCGCGCTCACGAGTGCCCGGAATTCGTACCATGACGCTTTGTATTCATACTATCTTGCTCTGGAGAACCTGAAGCGGGCCACGGGCGAGCGGGAGGTAGGGCGATGAGGAACAAGGCGATCTCGGCGGCGTTGATCGCGGCGGCCGTCACGGCGTGCGCGCAGGGGGAGGCGGGGAACTCGGACGGACGCGGCCCGGCCGACCCTGGGGGGCCCCTGGCCGTCGCCGTGGTCCGCGCCGGGGACCAGCGGGCGCGGGACCACATCGAGGCGACCGGCCTCCTGTTCGCGGCCCAGGACGTGACCGTGATGGCGGGCGTGCCGGGGGAAGTGGCCCGCGTCGAGGCGAACGAGGGCGACTTCGTGAAGAAGGGGGAGCCGCTCGCGGTGCTGGACCAGACCGAGTTCCGCATCGCGGTCCGCCAGGCCGAGCACCAGGCCGAGGCCGCCCGGCTCGCGGTCCGCCAACTGGAGCTGGACCATGCGCGCAACCAGGCGCTGCACGAGTCCGACTCCGTCACGGACAGTCAGGTGGAGCAAATCGCGCTGAAACTGGACCTCGCGCGCAGCCAGTGGAACCTGGCCCGGGACGGGCTCGCCATGGCCCGCAAGAAGTTGCAGGACACGGTGATCCGCGCCCCCTTCGACGGGTACGTCACGAACCGCCTGGTCAGCGTCGGGTCGCGCATCACGGCCATGCCGCCCACGGTCCTGTTCCGGGTGATTGACCTCGCGCACCTCGATTTCAAGATGCAAATCCCGGACGTCCACCTCGCGCACGTGCGGCCCGGGGACCGGGTGGTCGTGCGGTTCGCCTCGCTCGACCGGGAGGTCGAGGCCCGGGTGGACGAGGTCGTCGGGAGCGTGGACCCGCGCTCGATGACGTTCACGGCCATCGTGCGCATGGACAACCAGGCCCTGGACCACGCGCTGAAGCCCGGGGTCATGGGGAGCGCGAGGGTGTATGCCCAAGGGCTGGCCGACACGGTCCTCCTCGAAAAGAAACTGTTCAAACAACTCGACCTGGCCGCGGGCCGGGGCACCCTGTTCGTCGCGGACGGGGACCAGGCCCGGGCGCGGGAGGTCGCCGTCGAGGCGGTGGACGACCTCCGCGTGCGCGTCGTGCGGGGCCTCGCGGACGAGGACCGCGTGATCGCCTCGGCCGTCGAGGCCCTCGAGGACGGCCGGAAGGTCGCGACCACCCGCTGACCCCGGAGCAGAACGCCATGAAACTCGCCGATGTCTCGATCCGGCGTCCGGTCACGACCACGATGGTGATTCTGGCCATCGTCACGTACGGCGCCATCGCGTACAACCGCCTCGGCCTGGACCTCTTCCCCAACATTGACTTCCCCATCGTCACGGTCACGACCGTCTATCGCGGGGCCGACCCCGAGTCCATCGAGACCAAGGTCTCGCGCCGGATCGAGGACGCCGTGAACCAGGTCGGCATGATCAAGATGGTCCGGTCGTCGTCCCTCCAGAACGTCAGCGTGGTCGTGGTCCAGTTCGAACTGGGCAAGGACATTGACGTGGCGGCCCAGGAGGTGCGCGACAAGATCACGGCCATCCAGCGAGACCTCCCGGCCGACATCGAGCCCCCGCTCGTGCAGAAGGTGGACCTCGGGGCCGCGCCGGTCCTGACGCTCGCGGTCAGCGGGGACGCCGGGGTCGGGGAGGCGGACCTGTACAGGTTCGCGGACGAGACGGTCCGGAAACAGGTCCAGATGCTCGAGGGCGTGGGCAACGTCGAGATCGTGGGGGGGCGCGAGCGCACGATCTGGGTCTATCTGGACCCGGAGCGGCTCCTGGCGCACCACCTGTCCCCGGAGGACGTGGCCCGCGCGCTCGGGGCCCAGAACATCGAGGTCCCGGCCGGGAACGCCCGCCCTCCCGGACAGGAGGTCGCGGTGAAGACCCGCGGCCTGGTCCGAAGCGTCGCCGAGTTGCGCGACCTGCCCCTGACGACCCTCGAGGGCGCGGTCATCCGCCTGCGGGACGTGGCCTCGGTCGAGGACGGCCTCGAGGAGCAGCGGTCCGCGTCCCACCTGGGCGACCGACCGACGCTCGCCCTGGTCGTGACCAAGCAGCCCGGCACCAACACGGTCGAGGTCGCGGAGCGCGTCCGGGCCAGCCTGCCGATCCTGCGCTCGCTCGCGCCCGCGGGCGTGACCATCGAGGTCCCGGTGGACAACGCGCGCTTCATCGAGAACTCGGTCCACGAGGCCCTGCTCGACCTCGAGATCGGGGCGGTCCTCGCGGTCCTGATCATCGGGGTCTTCCTGCGCAACCTCCGGATGACCCTGATCGCCGCGGTCGCGATCCCCACGTCGGTCATCGGGACCTTCGCCGCGATCAAGATGCTCGGCTTCACCCTGAACTACCTGACCCTGCTGGGCCTGTCCCTGTCCGTGGGCCTCCTGGTGGACGACGCGATCGTGGTGCTCGAGAACATCTTCCGGCACTTCGAGGGCCACGGGGACCGCCGCCGCGCCGCGCACGAGGCCACGGCCGAGATCGGGCTCGCGGTGCTCGCGACCACCTTCTCGCTGGTCGCGGTCTTCTTCCCCATCGCCACGACCGGGGGCATGGTCGGGCGGTTCTTGAAGGAGTTCGGCATCACGGTGAGCGTGGCGGTCCTGATCTCGCTGTTCGTGTCGTTCACCCTGACCCCGATGCTGTCGGCGCGCGTCCTGAAGGAGCCCGCGCGCAACCTGTTCACGCGGGGCGTCGAGGCCGCGCTCGCCTGGTTGGACCGGGGCTACGGGGCGGTCGTGGGATGGGCCCTGTCGCACCGGGCCGTGGTCCTCGGGGTGGCGGTCGCGACCCTGGCCGCGACCCTCTACGTCGCGCGCCTGCTGCCCAAGGAGATGATGACCGCGATGGACCAGGCGGAGTTCAACGTGAAGGTCGAGACGCCGCCCGGGTCGTCGCTCGCCCGCACGCAGGCGGTCGTGGACGAGGTCGTGGACCTGGTGTCCGAGTTTCCGGAGGTCCGCTACACCCTCTCGACCATCGGCGGCGGGGCCGGGGGCCAGGTCGAGAAGGGGACGATCTACGTGCGCCTGTCCGACCCGCACGAGCGCGCGCGAAGCCAGGACGACGTCATGCAGGCGGTGCGGGCGAGGCTCCAGTCGTACCGCAAGGCCACGGTCCTGGTGGAGCCGCGGGCCGTGATTGACGTGGGGATGTCCAACGCCCCCGTCCAGTTGCACTTCCTGGGCGACGACCTCTCGCGCCTGGACGCGCTGGCGCGGGACACGCGGGAATTCATGGAGCGGGCCGGAGGTTATACTGACATTGATATTTCGTACAAACCCGCGAAGCCGGAATACGGGGTCCTGGTGGACCGGGACCGGGCCGCCCTGCTCGGCGTGCCCGTGGCCCAGGTCGGCATGGCCCTGCGCTTCCTGTTCGAGGGCGAGAAGGTGTCCGAGTTCCGCGCGGGGGGCGACACGTACGACGTCCGCTTGCGCCTGCGGGAGGAGGACCGGCGGGACCTCCACACGGCCCTGCGTCTGGGCGTGCGCTCGCGGTCCGGGGAACTGGTCGCGCTCGACAACCTGGTCCGGACCCAGGCCGGGGCGTCGGCCCAGGAGATCACGCGCCTGTACGGCCGCCGCGCCGTGTCTCTGTACGCGAACCTGACCCCGGACAAGGCCCTGGGCACCGCGGTGGACGAACTGAACGCCCACCTGAAGGACCGGATGCCCGAGGGGTACGCCTTCCGCTACACGGGCCAGGCCGACTTCATGCGCGAGAACTTCGAGGCCCTGTCGAGCGCCCTGATCCTCGGGGTCATCATGATCTACTTCATCCTCGCGTCCCAGTTCGAGTCCTTCCTGCACCCCTTCACGATCATGCTGTCCCTGCCCTTCTCGTTCATCGGGGCCATCGGGGCGCTCCTGCTGACCGGCCGCCACCTGTCCATCCTGGCCATGATCGGCTTCATCATGCTGATGGGGCTCGTGACCAAGAACGCGATCCTGCTGGTGGACTTCGCGATCCGCCGTCACGCCTCGGGCATGCCCCTGCGCGAGGCCATCATCGAGGCCGGCACCATCCGCCTGCGCCCCATCCTGATGACCACCGCCGCCATGATCTTCGGGATGCTGCCCATCGCGCTCGCGCGCTCGCTCGGGAGCGAGGCCCGCGCCCCCATGGCCGTGGCCGTGATCGGGGGCCTGACCACCTCGACCCTGTTGACCCTGGTCGTGGTCCCGGTCATGTTCCACCTGTTCGAGAGCGCAAAGGCACGGGTGTTCCAGAGGAAGTAGCGCGAGCCGCGTTCCGGCCAGAGCGCCCGGGTCCACGCGGCCGCCCCTTGTTTCCATCCGGCTTCTTCGGGTTCCTGGCTCTTCACAACTTGGGGCCTTTTCGGCCGTCTTGAATCTTCTTCTTGTTGCAACCCACCCGAAAGCGCGATCTACAATCGAGATGAGGCGTTGGACTCTCCTCGAGGTCGAGGGACCTTGCGGTGAAAGACATCTTGAGACTCGATTGTGTGGGAATGCGGTGCCCCCGTCCCATCATCGAGCTGGCCAAGGCGGCACGGAAGGCGCCCCCCGGGACCTTGGTGGAGGTGCGGTCCGACGACCTGGCCTTTGAGAGCGATGTGACGGCGTGGTGCGACACCACCCAGGCTTCCTTGGTGGAACTGCAACGGGAGGGTCCGGTCTGCATCGCCCGGATCCGGTTGCGCCCCGCGCAGGAAGAGCGCCATGACCCCTGACCAGGACGTCCGAGAACCGTCGTCGGCGTCGCTTCGGGCACGCCTCGCTGCACTGGAAGCCCGTGTCGCGGCGATGGAACGTCGCGAAAACGGCGGCCCCGTGGAAAATCGGGTCTGCCTCATCTGCTTAAGCGGGGACTGGGACCGCCTCTTCGCGGCTTGCAGCATCGCCCACGGCGCGTTGGCGATGGGGCAGGAGGTCCACCTTTTCTTCACCTTCTGGGGTGTCTCGGCCCTGCTTCCAGCGAAAGGCGGCAAGGCAGACAAGGCTGTGGGCCTTCCTCAACGACTGATGCGGGCGATGCTGCCCCCCGGGGCCAAAAAGACTCCCCTGTCGCGCATGAACTTGTTCGGTTTCGGTCGCAGATGGATCCAGGGGCTTCTGCGCAGGCACGGGGTGGACGACGTCGACACCCTGCTGCGGGAGTTGAAGGAACTGGGGGCCCATTTCCACCTGTGCGAGACCTCCTCGCGACTCCTCGGGGTGCGGCAGGAGGACCTCCCGGAATGCCGGGAGATGGACTGCTGCGGTATGGCGACTTTCCTGAACCTGGCGCTGAAGAGTCGGATCGTGATGTTCATCTGAACTCACCTTGAGACGACGATGGCCACCGAACCCTTCCAGACCATGATCGTGCTGACGACCGGGAAACAAGACCGGGGGACGCGGGCCACTTTGGCCTTCTCCTGGGGGTGTGCCGCGCTGGCAATGGGGCAGCGGGTGGCCATCTACCTCACCATGGACGGCACGGTCTGGGCGGGAAAGACGGCCTCCCATGGGGTGGCGGTCAGCGGGTTCGAACCGTTGGAGGCGTATGTAAGACAGTTCTCGGAGCTGGGGGGAGAAATGCTTGTCTGCGCCCCATGCAGCGAATACTATTGCATTCCGGGTGCTTCGAAGGAAGCGCTGATCGAGAACTGCCGTCTGGTCGGACTCGCGACGGTGGTCTCGCTGATCTCGTCCGAAACGAGGGTCATCACGTTCTGAGCGATCATGGCGGACGATCCCATGGGCCGGTCCAAACATCCTGCGTCGGAGGATGACGAAACGCAGGACCACCAAATCGCACGCCTTCAAGCGCTACTGCGAAAGGCTCATACCGATCTGCAGGTGGAGCGGACCGCCCGCAGCGAGGACCTCCGCCGGATCGCCGAAATGGAGGAGCGAGTCCGGGACCTGGAGGCCAGGGCCAAGAGTCTGGCCGAGGCGAACGCCACCGCGGCCGAGTTGACGGCCTTGCTGGAGGAGCGAAACAGGTCCCTCGAACAGGCCAACCATCAGATCGCCAAAGCCAACGCCAACGCGGCGGAGATGGTGGCGCTGGTCGAGCTGAAGGAGGACGAGGTCAGGGCCCTCAACCGGGCCCTCGCCTTGGCGAACGCTCAGGCTGCCGAGTTGATCGCGGACCGCGAGACCCGGATGGCGGAGATTCAACGTCTGAACGCACGCCTGATGGAGGAAATCGAGGTCCGTCGTCGAGCCGAGGCGCAAGTGAAGAACCTGGCGAACCGCCTCAAGCGGGCCAACAGGGAACTGGAGCGCCTGGCGACCCTGGACCCCCTCACGAACGTCCACAACCGGCGGGGTCTGGATCGCATGCTGGAGCTCGAGTTGCACCGAGCCGAGCGCCTCGGTCACGGGATCGGGGTCCTCTTCGCGGACTTCGATAATTTCAAGTCCGTCAACGAGCGGTTCGGGCACTCGGGCGGGGACGCGGCCCTCCGGGAAGCCGCCCGTCGCCTCCGGGACTCGCTCCGGGCGACGGACCACCTGGGACGCATCGGCGGCGATGAGTTCGTGGCGCTGATCCCCGGAGTCGGATACCCGGAGCTGGAGATTGTCGCGAATCATTTCCTGAAAAGCCTGTCCCGCAACTCACTCCGGATCGGCGACCAGGAACTGTGGTTGACCCTGAGCGTGGCCGCGGGGCTTCTCCCTCCCGAGGTGGTGGATCTGGACGGGATTCTCCGATGGAGCCGCCGGACCCTCCAGCGATGCAAGGAGGAGGGCAAGAATCGCGTCCATTTTCTCCACAAGGACTGAGGCCGGGCCGTCCAGCGCTCGCCCGATGTGCCGGCGTCAGCCGGCCGTTGCCCGGCGACGACCCAACCCCCTCGAAGTTCTTGTCCGGTTCGGTCGCTCCGCTTGGTGCTTGAGACGCCGTGCCCCGGTCGAGGCCGCCTGGAAACCGCACCGCATCATGGCGTTCCGTCGTTCTCCCGAGTACGATACCGGCTTCGCGGACCCTGATGGATGAGAGCGACCCTTTGGCCGCGGGCAGCGCCCGCGGGTCCAGCTTCGCGTCGAGTTTCTTCTGAGTCGTCGGGTGGCCCCGGGCGGTTGCCCGCCCGGGGCTCCCACAGATCCGGACATGCGGATTTCCCGCATCCGGCTCTTCAGAGCAGGGCCTTGCTGACGCCGTGGACCGGCGCACACCCGCTGGCCAAGGATTTTCCCTGGCATCCTTCGTGCCAGCTCTGCTACGCGCCGGAGTTGCGTGTACGCGAAGTCGGACCTTGGCATGTCCTCGCGTTTCCTTCCGACGGTTCCCTGCTCCGACTCCCCCTTCCCTCCACCGGGTCCCGCTGGGAACAGTTCCCCGGTTTCTTCGGTACTATGGGGAGTTCCGACTTCTCGACGCCCTTCCCGCTTCACTTCGTCTTCCTTCGTTCTGCGGTACCTCTTCTGCATCGTCCGGTCTTCTCCCGCGCGCCGCCCGGACGACCTCGGCGCGCTCTCGGAGGCTTTGGTAAGCCGGGCCTCCACACTTCCGGCCAGGCTTCGGAGGAGGCGTCGAGACCTCCCAGGTTCCTGGGGGACCCCCTTGCGTTCGTGCCGTGTTCTCGGACCCCGGAGGGACCGCTGGTCCTGGCCTTCTCGACCCTCGCGGTGCTGCCTTCCGCCATTCCGACGGCGTCGGCTCCCTCGACGGTACCCATTTCGGGGCTCAATCGCACGGCCCGTCCGCTCGCTGTCTACGCTCCGCAGCCCGGGTCACCCCGGGTCCACGCAAGACTCGCTTCCGGCTGCTGGCCTGCTTTGCCGGGTGGGATTCGCACCCACCGGGTCCCACTACGAGGTTTCAGGGCGGGCCTCTCGGCATTACCTTCCTCCTCGTCCAGGCTTCACCTGGCGCACCGGCATCCGGGGTCCGGGGTCGCGGTGGACGTGGCCTCGCCGTCATGCCCCGCCCCCGCGACCGACGTTGTCCTGGCATTGTCACTGGTACTGTCTCTGAACCTGCCCTCTGAACCTGTCCTCTGTCGGTCCCG
>DYKK01000355.1 GCA_020722625.1 Anaeromyxobacter dehalogenans | reverse complement strand
GGTGCCCGAAAAGGCGGCGCGACGGCTCCTGGAGCGCCTGGCGGTCCCGTTTCGTGTCGGGGGACGTCGAGTCCGCGTTTCCGCCAGCATCGGGGTGGCCCTCTTCCCGGACCACGGCGACACCCTCGACGCCCTCTTGCACCACGCGGACGCCGCGATGTACCGCGTCAAGTCCAGCGGCGGCGGGGTGCCCCCCCCTGGTCGTCCCGATTCGACTTCCGGACGCTGATCTGCTACATCCTTCCCCGGCGCGAGGGCGAACGGACCGCATGGGAGACCGCAGGCACAACATCGTCGTGGCCGGGCTCGGCGACATCGGGGAGCACCTCGCGGTCGTCTTCGCCCGGCGCGGTCACGACGTCACCGTCCTGGACGTGTCGCCGGACCGCCTGTCGGCCGTCCAGTCCGCCGCGGAGGTCCGGACCTGTCAGGGGCACGCGGCCGGAGCGGCGGCTCTGAACCAGGTCGGCATCGAGGACGCGGACCTCTTCGTCGCCACCACGGGGCAGGACGCCGTGAACGTGGTGGCGGCATTGAAGGCCCGGTCGCTCGGCGCCCGCAAGACCGCGGCCGTGGTCGAGGAGGTCGAGTACTTCGATGACTGGTCCGGGATCTATCGGGGCTGGCTCGGGATGGACCTCGTCCTCAACACCCGTTTCCTGGTCGCCCACGAGATCCACAAACTGATCCGCACGGGCGGGGCGGTTGCGGTCGAGGACTTCGCCGAGAACCGTATCGAGATGGTGCAGTTCCGCGTGGCGACCGAGACCCCGTGGGTCGAACGTCCTCTGAACCAGGTCCCCCTGCCCAGGGAATTCCTGGTCGTGGCGATCAAGCGGGGGCGCGGTCTGATCATCCCTCGCGGGGACGACGCGATCCATGTCGGAGACGAGGTCCTCGTCATCGGGCGCACCGAGCAGATCGCTGCGCTCGGCGACGCGCTCGGCCGGGGACCCTCCGCGCGCCGGAAGACGATCGTCCTCGGCGGCGGCATGGTCGGCTACGTGCTGGCCCGGACCCTCCAGGGACTCGTCCCGGACATCACCCTGATCGAGCGGGACCGCGCCCGCTGCGAATTCCTGGCCCGCGAACTGACGGACGTGACCGTCCTGCACGGCGACGGAACGAGCGCCGACCTCCTCCATGAGGAAGGCATCGAGACGTGCGAGGTCTTCGCCGCGGTCTCGGGCGACGAGGAACGCAACATCATCGCGGCCCGGCTTGCGAAGGAACTCGGGGCCGCGCGGTGCATCGCGCTCGTTTCGCGCCCGTACTACGTCGAGGTCTGCCGGCATCTGGGCCTCGAGGTCGTCCCCGGTCCCGCCCAGATCGTGGCGCGCGAGGTGGTGCGGGCCCTCATGCCGGCCGGGGTCCTGGGTTCGACGCCCGTGATGGGCGGACTGGCGGAATTTCTGGAGGTCCTGGTCCCGGCCGGGGCGTGGGTGGCGGGCCGGCGGGTTCGCGACGCGAAGTTCCCCCGCGGCAGCATGGTCTGCGCCCTGATGGAAGGATCGACGTTTGCCATCCCGCGCGGGGACACGGTGATCGAGGCGGGAATGCGCGCGGTGGTCTTCACGCTCGACCGGGTGCGGGCCGACGTGGAGCGGCTGTTCCGGACCGTATGACATGAAGTGGTCGGTGGTCTTCCGGCACGTGGGGGGCCTCCTGGTCCTCCTCGGGCTCTCGATGCTCGGCGTGGTCCCTGTGGCCTGGATCCTGGGCGAGCCCGCCGGCATGGTCCACATGGGGCTTTCGTCCGGAGTCACGTTGCTGTGCGGTGTCGTCCTGTTCCTGGGATTCCGCAGGCAGGCGGCCTTCGCCGTGACCCGGCGCGACGCCTTCGCGGTCGTCACGGTCGCGTGGGTCCTGACCGGGGCGTTCGGCGCGGTTCCCTATCTCATCTCCGGGGCAATCCCCGGGCCGGTGGACGCCTTCTTTGAGAGCGTGTCCGGCTTCACGACGACCGGGTCGAGCGTGGTCGCGACCCCCGCGTCCCTGCCGCGCACCATCCTGTTCTGGCGGTCTCTGACGCAGTGGATCGGGGGCATGGGCATCATCGTCCTGTTCGTGGCGGTCTTTTCGGAACTCGGAGTCGGCGGGCGCTACCTGTTCCAGTCCGAGGTCCCGGGCCCCATCACGGACAGCGTCAAGCCGCGCATCCGGGAGACGTCGTCCGCCTTGTGGAAGATCTACGTCCTGTTCACGGTGGCGGAGGTCCTGGCCCTCCTGGCCACCGGCGTGGACGCCTTCGACGCATTCTGTCATGCCTTCGCGACGCTTTCGACCGGGGGGTTCTCGACGAGGAACGACAGCCTGGCGTCGTTTCCCGCGCCGGCGCAGGTCGTGGTCATCGCCTTCATGGTCCTGGCCGGGGCGAACTTCTCTCTGTACCATGCGGCCTTCTCGGGACGCCCGGCTGGACTGGCGCGCGACCGCGAGTTGCGGGCGTACGTGGGTTTGCTGGCACTGGCCGCCCTCGCCGTGACCGCGAGCCTGGCCTCCCGGCACCGCGAGGCCCTCGACGCCCTGCGCCACGGGGCGTTCCAGGTCGTGTCCCTGACCACGACCACCGGGTTCGTCACTGACGACTTCAATCGTTATCATCCGTTTAGCAAGATTCTGCTGGTGACGCTGATGTTCGTCGGGGGGTGTGCCGGGTCAACGGCCGGCGGGATCAAGGTCGTCCGGCTCGCGATCCTCGTCAAGGTGTTGCACCGGGGCATCGTGCGCATGATCCGGCCCCAGGTCGTGATGCCCATCCGCCTGGGATCCCAGGTGATTCCCGAGTCCTCGGTCGAGGAGACGTCGGGATTCTTCTTTCTCTACGTGTCGCTGTTCGTCGCGGCAAGCCTGTTCGTGGCCGCCCACGGCCTGGACATGGCCACGTCCCTGACCTCGGTGGCCGCGACCCTCGGAAACATCGGCCCGGGCCTCGAGCGCGTGGGAGCGGTGTCCCACTTCGGGGACCTGCCTGCGACGGTCAAGGTCGTCCTGACCGCCTGTATGATCCTCGGACGCCTGGAACTCTACACGGTCCTGGGCCTCCTGGTACCCGTGTTCTGGAGGCGGTGAGGCCGTCACCGGGGGTCCTCGCGGGGGCGGGTCATCTCGCGCGGGTCCAGGATGCGGTCCAGTTCCTCCGCAGGCAGCAGGCCCT
>DYKK01000354.1 GCA_020722625.1 Anaeromyxobacter dehalogenans | reverse complement strand
GGTGGCACGTCCGATAGATGGGGGGGGCAAGTCGCGGCTGGCACGAGACCGCGACGAATCAACGTGTTCCGTCGTGCTGCCGAGATCGGGGCGGCGGATCGTGGAAGTCCGCGAGGCATGGGTTTCGACGGTGGGCCATCAGGGTCCGCATGGCCGCCTCGAAGCGGGCGAGGCGGGTGTCCAGAGGGACGCGCAGCGCCGGCTCCACCCGAAGGTCGGGCTCGATGCCGTCCCGGGCGGCGTCGAGGAAGTCGAGGGCGTGGAACTCGACGTGGACGAACGGGAGGCGCGCCGCGGAACCGATCAGGTGCGCGGCCAGAAAGCCGCCCCGCGCCAGGGTCGTCCCGATCAGGGGCAGGCGCAGGGGGCCGCACGCGGTGATCGGGAACTCGCGCAAACCCGTGCCCGGCCACACGAAGGGGTCGCGCGAACGAACGAAGTCGCGCCCGCGTCCCACGATGGACGCGCTGTGGCGCCCGCGCAGACGCATCGCCGCGATCACGGCCGCCCGGGCCGCGAAGTAGGGCGGGGAGGGCAGGATCGAGGCGTCGTATCGGTGCCCGGCCTCGACGACCGCCCGAAGCAGCCCGTCGGACAGGTTGTACCCGGGCGCCCGGAACCCGGGGACCGGCCTGCCGACTGCGTCCTCGAGCGCGGTCCGGGCCGCGAGCACGTCGCGGGCGATGTCGTCCGGGGGGCGGCGGCTCAGGCCGTAGGCGTGCGCATGGGAGTGGCTTCCGACCTCGTGCCCGCGCGACACCGCGGCCCGCAGGGCCTCGCGGGCCTCGCCCCAGCGCAGGTCCTCGCCGATCGCGAAGAGGGTCGCGCGGACCCCGAGGCGGTCGCAAAAGTCCAGGAACCGAGGGACCGCGGCCTCGAAGACGAGGGGCGTGTCGGGGCCCGGTGCGATCCCGTGGATCGCCCGGTAGAACCGCAGGTCGTCCAGGTCCATCCCCACGCACAGGACGCGCTCGCGCATGACTCCATGCCTTCAGGGCCGCCATCCAAGCCGGATCACCTTGAACAGGCGCCAGAGGTTGCGCAGGACGTTCGGAACCCGCCGGAGGAGGTTGATGGAGGGCGGACGCTTCTCCGCGATGACGAGCGGGACCTCGACCACGCGCAGGCCCGCCCGCTCCGCCCGGATCACGAGTTCCGACGCGAACAGGTCCTTCTCGACCACGCACCGGGCCACCACGGGGGCGAGGGTCTTGCGGCGGAACGCCTTGAGCCCGTGGGTGTCCGTTCCATGAAACCCCAGGAGGACCCGCAGCAGGACGTTGATGACCCACGTCGCGAAGCGGCGCAGCAGGGGACGGCGGTCGCGTGCCTCGGGGTGGCGCTTGGAGCCGACGACCATGTCCGCGTCCCCGGCGGTCAGGATCTCGATGGCCCGGCGGTGGAAGTCCACGTCGCAGATGTCAATCTCGTCGCAGATGACCAGGGACCCGACCGCGGCCTCGATCCCCTTGCGCAACGCGCGCCCGTAGTTGGGCTCGTCGGTGTGGAGCACCCGGACGTTGCGGTGCTTGTCGGCGAGGTGACGGGCGATCTCGAGCGTGCGGTCCCTGCTCCCGTTTTCCGACAGGATGACCTCGTGAACCAGGGGGATCTCGTTCAGGCGTGATACGAGGTCGTTGACCGCGGTCGCGAGGAGTCCCTCCTCGTTGAAGACCGGGATGACCACGCTGAAGTGGAAGGTCTCCTGCTCCGCCGGTCGGGGGTTCGATTCGTCGTGCATCATCAGGCGCCTCGGATGGATTCGGCGGCGTTCAGGCCGTCGAGGATCGCGTCCTCCATGGAGTTGTATGTCCACGCCCCGTATCGGCCGATGGACCGGATGCCGCGGGCCTCGTACCAGGCGAGGATCGAGGCGCGGGCCCGGGCGCAGTGGCGGTCGTAGATCACGTAACCGTGGCGGTGCTCCCGGAAGACCGCGAACAGGACCTCGGAATCACGGGTGATCGTCCCGATCTCCTTCAGGAAGGACGCGAGGGCGTTCACGAGGTCACGCTGGGGGAGGTCGCGGTCGTTGGCCAGTTCGACGTACAGCGACGACCGTCCCGGCGGCGCGAGCGACGGCGCCGCGTTCGAGGCGCACCCCACCCGGTAGAAGGGGAGGCGCGGTTCCGGCAGATAGACCCAGTGCGCGCCGTGGAGCGGCCGTTCCACGGCGAGCCCCACGTTGACGTAGCGCAAGGGCGAGCAACGCAGGCGGGACGCGGCGCGGCGGATCGCGCGCGGGGCGTCCGCGGTGCGGGCCACGAGGTCCGGCAGGGGCAGGGTCGAGACGAGGTGCCGGTAGCCGATGCGGTCGCGCCCGACCTCGACGAACCGGTCGCCCGCGTGGATTCCGGTGACGGCCGAGTTCAACAGGACCTGATCCCGGGGGAGCCGGGCCGCCATGGCGCGCGGGAGGCTCTCGATCCCGCCCTCGGCTGGATAGAGAAAGGTCGCGTTGTAGCCCATGGCCTCGCGCGACAACCCCAGGGCCCCGTCCACGACTTGCGAGATATCCGGGATCGGGACGAAGCGCTGCGTCCACTCGGCCGTGACCTCCTCGGGCGGGACGCCCCACAGTTTCGTGTTGTACGGCACGATGAATTGGCGGGCGATCCCCTCGCCGAAGTGGTGGCGGACGTAATCAAGGAAGGTCCGCAGGCGCGGGGGCCTGCGGGACGCGGCGCGGCGCATCGCGGCCTCCACCGCGCCCTGAAGGCACTCGCGCAGGACCCCGGGAGGCAGGCCGTGGAGGTTCGCCTGGAAGGGGTACTCGGTGAACACGCCGTGGCTGTAAATCTTCGCCCGCCGCGACACCGTGAGCAGGCGGCCGGGCAGGAGGTCCGCGACCAGGCGGCGGACGCGGTCGTCGCGCAGGTGGAGCCAGTGTCCCGTGTGGTTGAACAGGAAGCCGTCGAGGTCCTCGGTGCGGGTCAGGCCCCCGACCCGGTCCTCGCGCTCGAGGACCAGGAAGTCCCCTCCCGTGTGAAGCGCGGTCGAGAGCCCGCTCAGTCCGGCCCCGAGAATGACGACCTTGTGCCGTTCCATGAAGGGCTTTCCCTTGCGCCGCCCAGCGGGCGGATTGTATCCGGGACCATCCGTTCAGTCCACCGGGGGAGGATTCAGAATCCGCAAGGAGATTCACTGGACAGGTTCAGG
>DYKK01000353.1 GCA_020722625.1 Anaeromyxobacter dehalogenans | reverse complement strand
ACCCATGATCCAACCCCCGCCCCACCACCGGCATGATCCACGACAGGGAGACTCGTGTCCAACCCTTGAGCGATGATCGAAATTTCGGTCAATTCGACGGCGTCGCGCCGGACTTCAGCCGGTCGAGAACCTCCTGTGGAATGCGCCCGTAGTGGACACGGCCCTCCACGACGAAGGCCGGCGTGCCCTCGATCCCGAGGCGACGGCCGTCCTCGATGTCGCGCCGGATAGCCTCGCGGACCGAGGCCTCGTCCAGACAGCAGCGCAAGCGTTCCAGGTCCAGTTCCAGGCGGCGGGCGATCTCGCCGGCGTCGAGGTCGCGCTCGCGGATCTCGCCCGCGTGCTGGAACAGGAAGTCGGTCATCTCGAAGAAGCGGCCCTGCCGACCCGCGCAGACTGCGACCCGGGCCAGTTCGCAGGCCCTCGGGTGGAACGGCTCCTGGACGGCGGGGTTGCAGTGGTGGTCCAGCGGGAAGTGGCGGTGATAGACGCGGAGGCGGTCAGGGTACTCGGAAATCAGGCGCCGGACCAGGAGGTGCGCCCTGCGGCAATGTGGACACTGATAATCGGTGAATTCATGAACCTCGACGACGGGGGATTCCGCCCCGACCCACGGGTGGCCGTCCGGCGACACCCCCATCCGGATCTGGGGGGAAGACGACGCGCCCGCCTCACCGGGGCCGCATTCCGGGGTCGGCGGGTGGCCGAGGGTGTCCGCCCGCGCCCCGGGGGACGGCACCCCGGAAGGCTGCACCGCGTCCACGATCCGGGACCCGTACGCGACCGCGGCCGCGACCACCGCGACCGCCGCGGCCCCGACCACCGCGGGACGCGCCGGGGCGCGCACCAGGGTCCCGACGTCCGCCGCCACGGCCCTCCCGAGCGAGAGCCCGGCGTTGCGCACGGCCACCAGGGCCATCGCCAGGACCCCGACGTTCACGAGGTCGAGGGCCAGGCACAGGAGGCACAACGAGCCGATCACGGCCGCCATCACCCAGGCCAGGGTCGCGGACACCGCAGTGAACGCGAGACCGGTCAGGGCCAAGACCCCCAGCCCGAAGCCGTCCCGCGGGCGCCACGCGCACGCGAGGGCCAACAGGACCGCGAACACGTATCCCGCCGAGGCCCAGACCGACGTGGGCACGCCGAGGACGGTCGCGTAGGGGCTCAGCGCCACGGTCTCGCAGTTCACCGCCTCGCTGACCGCGCAGAAACTGTGGTAGTCCGGGTCGGTGCGGGCCATCTGATACACGCGGGTCAACTCGAACGAGACGCCGAGGCCCACCAGGCCCAGCAGCACGCACGCGGCCAGAGCGATCCGGACCGCGCGGACACCCTGGCAGTTTCGGTCTTGGTCGCTCATCGGCTCGCTCCCGGAGGTCGTCGCCCCCCTCCGCGGGACCGGCCGGAATCCTAGACCCGCGAGGCCCCTCCGATCAAGCGGGCCACCAGCCCACAATCCGTCACCGCGATCTGGCGTCCGGGATCTGAGGTCCGGCGTCTGGGGTTGCGGTGGACAGCCTCGCTCGGATTCGTAGAATGACGTTGGCCTGAGGTGGAGGGGGAGTGCCATCTCGGATGGAAGCACGTCCCATGCCTGCGCCCTGGTACGCGCGAGGCGGCGGAGCAGGCTCGCCGTGGCGCTCACGGTCTTGGGCCCCGAACGGGCTCCAATGGCTCGACGAGCCGGAGAACCCGTGAGGCGGATGGAATGGAGGTGGGTCATGGGGGCAAGGAGTTTGTTTGGGGTTGTGACCGGGTTGCTTTGGGGACTCGCACTACTGGGTTGTGGCGGCGAGGGGAGATCGAGAGGCCTTGACGCGTTCGAGGGGCAAGCGGATGTCTTGACGCGAGACGGGTCCTCACCCATTGCCGGCACGGACATTGGGAGGGTCGTCGGCATACCTCCGGTTTGTGAAACCGCCGCGTTGGGCTGCTGGGACGAACCCGACCCCGAAGCGTGCCGGGCTGAAAATGACCCCTGGAAGTGCACGATGGAGTTCTACAACGGGGTCTGTGGACTCGACGAGGCGAAGCGGCTCCTCGAGGAAGGACTCTGCCCTCCGCCGGACCGGTCCGTCATTCGCGAGGGGGAGCGCTTGATCCTGGGCGGGGACCCAGCGAAGAAGACCACGCTGCCGCCGGGGGCCGAGTGTCCGGCTGGATTCGAACGGCTCCCGCAGGACTGGAAACCGGAGCCCGGGTTGTGGTTTCGGCCAACCTGCTGGGACGTGGCATACGCGACTCGCATTCCCGAGCCGGCCATCCTGGATGGGCAGTATATCTTGAGCGGCCTTGACGCCTTCTACCTCGCCGACCCTGGGGCCACGTGGGCAGCATCCCTCGAGTGGATAAACGCAGGCGCGTACTACTGGGCAGTGCCATTGCTCCCAAAACCCTGGCCCGAGGGGGCGCTTCAGGCCTATCCGGCCCCAACTATCGAGGACAGGAAGATGAGGGTTTGCGCGGCCAAGGACGCGCCATGGGTAGACATGGACCGGCGAGAGGTCGTCGCCCAATACGGCGGCTTTTTCGTCAATGTGCGGGTGCGCAACTTCAGGACGGACACTGGGTGTACGATCCCATGGTTCGACATCATGACCTACTGCTGCGGTCCGATCCTGATGTTGTGGCCGGAAGAGATTGCGGAGCTACGTGCGAGCCTCGGCAAAAGGTGCGAGGCGATCCGAGATTACTATGAATATTTGGATGAAACGAGCATGTATCCACAAGATAAGGGGTGGGCGGAGAAGTTTTTTGATGCCGTGGTTGCCCCGCGGACAAAGGGACTCGAGTGGATGGGTTTGAAGCCGACGGTGCGCTCATATGGACCCCCTGGCAATGGGCATCTGTCTTGGGAACCCGAGGTTCCCACGACTGCCAGGGACCCTGCCTGCCAGGTATGCCTGGGTCACGAGTATCTTTGGTTTTTTTCGGAGTGCGACACCGTCTTCAACGATGGAGAGGACCCGGACGACTATGAAATACGGAGGCAGTGTCTGCTTTCCACCATATGCGGTGCGAACGTCAGTTACGCGCCTATGTTCGAGCTGGAACTCGACGGCAACGGCTATCCATCGCTCATAATAAAGGGATCCTACGCAAGCCCCTATCGCACCCCGGATGAGGTCGCGAAGGACATCCCGCCGCCTTGAACCCGT
>DYKK01000352.1 GCA_020722625.1 Anaeromyxobacter dehalogenans | reverse complement strand
GCTTCGCGCTGGGAGATGGGGCCCCAGTCGCGGCCCCAGGGTGGTGAAATGAGACTAAGCAGATTTCATGTCTATTCAAAGACTTACGGAAACTAGCGACGGATTGGGGGCCCGCGTGGGGTGACGTTCCAGAGGGTGAGCATCAGGGCCGCGCCCGCCAGGGCGAAGGGGATCGGGGCCCACTGCCAGGCGGACCAGCCCCACGTGTCGAGCAGGGCGCCCATCCCGACGCCGACCACGGAAGACGCGAGGTACTGCATCCCGTCGAAGAGGCCCGCGGCGGTCGCCGCGGCCTTGCGGCCCCCGAAGTCCATCGAGGCCGCCCCGCCGACCATCCCGTGCGCCCCGTTCACGAAGAAGGACAGGACCGCGAGCCAGGCCGCCGCGGACCACGGGCCGAGCCCGGCCCGGTCCGACGCCCCGAACAGGGCCAGGGCCAGCGCCATCCCCGCGAACCCGACCACGATCACGGGGGCGCGACGGGCCTGGAACACCCGGTCCGACGTGATGCCGAACGCGAACCCCCCCGCGATCCCGAGCAGCGCGATCCCCCACGCCGCGGCCTGGTACGGGCCGAAGGCGGCCTTCTCGACCCCCGCCGGGAGCCACACGTCCGAGAAATATTTTGAGAACCACACATCCACGGTGGATCGCCGCACGAACCCGATCATCATCGAGGCCACCGCGATGGTCCACGTGACCCGGCTCGCGAAGACCTTGCGCAGGACATACCCGATGCGGACCGGTCCCTCGTCGCCCGCCGAGACCTCGTCCCCGGTGTCGAACCCCTCGAAGCCCGCGTCCGCGGGGGAGTTCCGCATGAAGAGCCAGTTCAGCACGAAGAACAGCCCCACGAACGCCCCGGGGATCCAGAAGGCGTACGGGATCGGCAGGACGGCCGCGATGAACGGGACCCCCGAGAAGGCGAGGATCAGCCCGAACCGGATCAGGACCCCGAAGATGCCCGAAAAGGTGCCCCGCTCGCGCACGTGGAACCACTGGGCATTGACCTTCACGATCGAAAGCGCCCCGAACGACTGGAAGTAGCCGTTGACGGCCCAGGTCGTGGCCATGATCGCGAGCACCGCGGCCGGGGAAAGGCCGAAGCGCAAGACCGCCGGGACCACGACCGAGACCCCGTGCCCGTGGGCCGCGGGCTCCGTGACCGCCGGCGTCCGCGCCAGGAGCGTGCACAGCCCGAACAGGACGTTCATGACCGTGACGCCCGCGGCCCCGAAGAGGAACGCCTTCTTGCCCCCGATCCGGTCCGCGATGGGGCCGTTGATGACCACGGACAGCCCATAGACCAGGGGCATGACCGTCTCGAAGACGCCGGTCTGGACGTTGGTCCAGCCGAAGGTCCGGGCCAGGTCGCCCATGACCGCCGTGAAGTTGTACCGGGACATGTAGAAGAACGAATACAGGAGGCCCAGGACCATCCAGTTCCCGACCCGGCGGCGGCGGAAGGCCGGGTCGTGGCACAACGGGGGGAGTGAGCCGTTCATGGGGCCTCCGGGGTGGGCCGGTCAGGAGAAGGGAGGCCGGCGGCGCCGCGGGGACCCTCGCCCAGCGCGAAGACACGGCCCGGTCGCGGCCGTCCACGCACCAGGACCCGCCCGATCTCGTGGAGGTCGTGGCCGGCCGGGACCCCCGCCCGCGTCTCCTCGTCGAGGACCACCTGCCCCGGCAGGGCCATGCGGGCCAGGCGCACGGCCACGTCCACCCGCGACCCCCGCAAGGCCAGGTCCGGCATCGCGGAGCGAACGACCCGCGACGGGACCTGGCCGGTGGCCACGCCCGCCCGGGCCGACACCGGAAGCGAGGTCGCGGCCCGGAACCTCCGGACCCTCGCCAGCAGGTTCTCGGCGGCCCGGACCGCGGCGTCCCGGCAGCCCTCCGGCGACCCGAACAGACCGAACGCGACCCGGACCTCGTCCCCGGCGTCCAGGCACACGCACCCTCCCAGGGCCAGGACCTCGGCCTGGAAGGCCTCCATCTCGGGCGCGAACAGGGCGCGCGTGCCCATCAAACCGTTGTCCTCGTGACCGAACTCGAGTTCCACGTGCAAGAGCGACATCGTGACCTGGGCGTCGTCGGGTCGCGCCGTGCCCTCCCGGTGCGCGCCCGCGAGGGTCCAGGGGAGGGGCGTTTCGCGTTCGCGGCGCACCGCGTCCTCCCCGGACGACACCAGCAGGGTCATCGCGGCCCGCGGCCCGCCGGCCGATTCCGGGTCCAGGACCAGCGTCTCCTGCTCGTGGAATCTTGATCGGTCCGCCCCACCCTCCCGAATCCCCTCGGGGTCCACCACGAGGGTCGCGCGCTCGTGGAAGGGCTCCAGCGTGCGCAGCGGGGCCAGGGCCTCCAGGAACAGCGTCGCGTCCAGGGCGGTGGCATTCTCGACCGAGAGGTTGTCCCGGACCGCCCTCAGCATGGCCCGGACCTCCCCGGCGTCCGAAGGGCGGTCCTCGGCCCGCTTCTTCAAGAGGGCCGCGAGCACCCGGTCCACCCCGCGCCTCACCGTGGCCGTCACCGAAAGCGGCGGCAGGGGCGGAGGATCCCGGGTCAGGTGCATGCGCATGACCTCGGTCGGGCTCTCGGCCGAAAACGGGGGCACCCCCGCGAGCATCTCGTACAGGACCACGCCCAGCGAATACAGGTCGCTCCGCCGGTCCACGAGGTCGCCGCGCACCTGCTCCGGGCTCATGTAGGCCGGGGTCCCCAGGACCTCCCCGCGGTGCAGGCCCCCGCGCGAGCCCGCCTCCGTGACCGCGGCCACCCCGAAGTCGAGGACCTTCACGAACAGCCCCTCCCGGTCCCAGGCGACCAGGAAGATGTTCTCGGGCTTCAGGTCCCGGTGCACGACCCCGTGTTCGTGCGCGTGGATCAGGGCCTCGCACACGCCGAGGGCCAGCAGGAGCGACTCGCCCAACGCCAGGCGCCCCTTCCGCCGGAGCACGTCCGCGAGCGTGACCCCGGGCAGCAGCTCCATCGCCAGGTACAGGAACCCCTCCCGCGAGACGCCGAAGTCTCGGATCCCGATGATGTTCGGGTGGTCGAGCCTTCGCGCGGCCCGGGCCTCCACGAAGAAGCGCCTCACGGCCTGCTCCCGCACCGCGAGCCCGGGCTTCAGCACCTTCAGTGCGACCTCGCAGCGCGCTCGCATGTCGT
>DYKK01000351.1 GCA_020722625.1 Anaeromyxobacter dehalogenans | reverse complement strand
CTTCTCCACCAGCGGTACTGTCGGCCCAAATCCGCTATCAATTTTCGCAATTCTTTGAATAGACATGGGATTTGCTTCGTTTCATTTCACCACCTTGGAGCCGCGACTTCCAAGTCGCGGCTGGCACGAGACCGCGACCGATCAAGGTCTTCCGTCGTGCTGCCAAGATCGCAATGGCGGATCGAGGGTCGGCAGGAGGTGTAGAATCACCGACGGGGTGGGCGTACTCTCCCAGAGACTTGTATCGCCCATGCCCACGTCAACGAGGATCCGTTCGTGGACGATTCGAAGATCGCAGGAATGGGCACGAGAAACCAAAGGTCTCGAGTCCAAAAGGGGGACTGCGGTCAGGGCAAAGACGGAGTCTTTGCGTGGTCGTGGACATGGCGGACAATGTCTTCAGGAGGTCGTGGCGATGCCGGTGAGGACCACGCGACAGCCCGGGAGCGCCGGGACTTCTCGTTCCTCAGGTCCGTCCGGCGGGAGGGTGTTCGCCTGTGAGCGACAAGCCGATCCGGGGGCTGGTCGCCAAGGCAGCGGAGAGTCTTTGTGCCGCAAAGGACCTTCTGGACGCCGGGCACCCGGACTTCGCTACGAAGAAACTCGACGCGAATCTGAAGCCGCGAGCCCCTGCTTTCGGCTGCAACCGCAGGCACTGCCGGCGGCCAGGACGAGAGCGTCGGTTTCGTTCGTCAGGGCCCGCAATGGCGAGGTCACACTTGGAACAGTCATGACAATTGGACTACATCATAATGTTTGGCATGATATAGTCAGGACGAAGCCTGCGGCTCCGGTGTGGCTCGCGATGGCGCTGGTTTTCACCTGGGGGTGCGGCCATGCGGCCGGGGTGGGCCGCCGCGGCGCCGCACCCTCCCTGGAGGCGGTCTCCTTGCGCGAGGCCCTGGAGCGCAGGGCCACCACCCGCTGTTTTCGCCCGGGCTCGCCGCTGTCGGACGAGACACTCCGCCAGATCCTGTGGGCCGCCGAGGGGACGAATCGCGGCGGCCGGGACGAGTCGCGGCGGACATCGCCGTGCTCGTTCCGCGAAAGGACCATCACCCTCTACCTCGCCACGCGCGAGGGCGTCTTTCTCCACGAACCCGCGGCGGGGACGCTCCGGAAAGTCGCGGACCGGGACGCAAGGACGGGCTCTTCCAGACTGCTACGGGACCGCCGCGCCCCGGTGGTGCTGTGGATGGTGGGGGACGTCGAGACGCTTCGGTCGGCGGCCTCCAGGGCCGGATATCGGCTCGACCCGGCCCAGACGATGGCCGTCCTGTGGGCCGACGCGGCGGTCATCGCCGAGAACGTCCATCTGGCCTGCGCCGCCCTGGGCGTGGGGGCGGGGATCATTGCCGACCTGGACGCCGATTGGATCCGCGACACGCTCGGCCTGGACCGCGCCCACGTCCCCGTCCTCGCGATGGCCCTCGGCATGCCGGCCGCGACGGACGGGGATGCCGCCGCGATGGAATGCCCCCAAGATGCCACGGAGGGGCCCTAACGCCGAATGCCGCACATCCGACGCGATGGTTCGGCGGCATCGCGCCGCTCACCATCCCGAACGCCGGCATCGGAAGCGTGAAGGGCCGGGTGATCTCCCAGGCGCCTGCCAGCCCTCGCATCGTCATCAATCAACCACTGGGATCGTCGGGCACGACCGGACCCGTCCCCACGGATTTTGGTCGCGTCGTCTCCACCACAGAGATCGTCTGAACCACGCGGGAGAGGAGCGCCTGTTCCTCGGCGGTCAGTCCCGCGGTGTCCGTCGAATTCTTCCGGCGATACGAGACGTTGCATGTCCTGGTCCGATGGTAGGCTGCCTTGGAGTCGTCCCGGCGCTCGATCCGGACCACCACTTCGGCACCCGAGGAATGCCGGAACGGGATGGCGGCGATCTCGAGGTTCGCGACGACCGCACCCATGCTCCAGCCCGAGAAGTTTCGAATCATCGCTTTCAGGGCCGGGACGCCCCACTCGGGGAAGTCATCGCCCCACCGGCGTGATGGCCCCAGCGTCATCGTGGGTGCCGAAGTGAGCAACTGGGAACGTGCTCCGCGGGACCCTTCGTCCGTCGCGTGACCCGAGTCCGGAATCCCGTTTGAGACCGTCTCCCTGCAGGACCAGTACTGGTTTCGATAGAGGTCCGTCCGGTCGTCGCGCCGCGTGCGGGCGTACTGCATGAACTTGTGCATCGAGTTCGCGAGGGACAGGAACTGATACAGGTTCATGCCGCCCGGGTTCTCGTATTCGATCGCGTACACCCGCAGGTCCCGCCGGAGGTCCCCGGTCACGCGCATCCCGAACGACTCCGGGTCCCGCAGCAACGGCGATTCCCGCACCAGCACGAACCGCTGGAGGATCGTGTCGTCCACCCGCGGCATCCGGTCCACGACGGTTCGGAGGGACGCCGTGAAGTCCTCCGGGGTCTGGTACGGCAGGCCCATGACGAAGGCGAGGATCTGGATGTCCGTGCCCTCGAAGGACTCGAGGCAGCGGTGGACCGTCTTCATCAGGAAGCCCTTTCGGAGCCTCCGCAGGTCGTCGTCCGACGTGGATTCGAGCCCGATTTTCAGTTCGCGGCACCCGGATTCGTCCATGGTCCGGCAGGTCCTCTTCGAGATCGGGACGAACCGCATGAACGAAAACCATTCAATAGAGATATGATGCTTCAAAATGGTTTTCGCGAACTGCTCGAGCATCCCGGGGGGCACCGTGGCGTCCGCATGGTTGAACCGGTACTGTCCATACAGGCGGCCGCATTCGCGCATGTGCGCGACCATGCGGTCCAGGTAGTCGTCGGGCAGGAGGTCCGACCGCCCCGAATGAAAACCGGTCGCCCTCGCCACCGAATCGCAGGTGTCGTTGCAAAAGACGCATCGGCCCCAGTAGCATCCCCGGAACAGCCGCAGCGTCAGTTTCCGGTCGAAGTAGAGCGACATCGGCAGGCCGTCGTAAGTCGGGAACCGGAGGTCCGTCAGGGAAAGCGGAGGCTTCGTCGGGTTCTCGACGACGACCCCGTCCTTCCGGTGGACCAGGTTCGGGGTCGCATTCGGGTCGCCGGAGGACTTGAGCGCCGCCAGGTACTCGGCGAGCGGCCGCTCGCCCTCGTAGAGGATCACCCCGTCCACGTCGTCGAAGAACTCGGGGATCGTGGGGAACAGGCGTCGGGCCA